>DATEIS010000171.1:0-18162 GCA_035278765.1 Pyrinomonadaceae bacterium
CACCGGCATCGCGGAGCGCAAGTCAGTGGAGCT
Organism: Pyrinomonadaceae bacterium; assembly: GCA_035278765.1. GTDB lineage: Bacteria > Acidobacteriota > Blastocatellia > Pyrinomonadales > Pyrinomonadaceae > PSRF01. The sequence goes on from DATEIS010000171.1 coordinate 34, forward strand.
GGAACGGATGATTGGTTTGTTCATCAACCAGCTAGCGATCCGCACCCAGCCATCCGCGCCGCAGAGGTTCGTGGAGTTACTTGAAGCGGTGCGCGACACCTCGCTGGCAGCGTACGCGCATCAGGATCTGCCGTTTGAGAAACTGGTGGCCGAACTACAACCAGAGCGTAGTTTGAGTCGCACGCCACTCTTCCAGGTGATGCTGATGATGCAAACAGCTCCAGGCGCGCGTACGAGCCTGGCCGAGGTGACGGCGCGCATGCGCAGCAATGCCGGCGGTGGCGCGAAGTTTGACCTCACGATGCACGCCATTCCGGTGGGCAGTGAGCTGCGCATCGTTCTCGAATACAACACGGTCTTGTTTGAGCTAGAGAGAGTGCAACGGCTGTTGGGTCATTACCACTCGTTGCTCGAAGCGGTGGCGCTAAACCCGCAACAGCGGCTCGCCGAGCTCGAGTTGCTGACCGAAGGCGAACGCTCGCAACTGCTGGTGGGTTGGAATAACACGGACACGCCGTATCCACGCAATGTCTGCATTCACCAGCTCATCGAGGCGCAAGCCGAGCAGACGCCTGACCGTATCGCGCTCGAGTTTGAAGATGGAGCACTCACTTATGCGGGACTGAACGCGCGCGCGAATCAACTGGCGCATTACCTGAGATCGTGCGGAGTTGGTCCAGACGTGCTGGTCAGCGTCTGTCTTGAACGTTCGCTCGAAATGGTTGTCGCGATGCTGGGCACGCTCAAGGCGGGGGGAGCATATGTGCCGCTGGATCCTGCTTATCCAGCGGCACGTATCGAATTCATGTTGGACGACACCCAGGCGCCGGTTGTGTTGACGCAGGAGCGTGTGGCTGCGGAAAGGGAATTTGCCAAAAGAGACGCTCACATTGTTTGTCTGGATCGTGATTGGAGCCGTGTGGCGCAGGAGTCAAGCGAGAACATTCGCAACGAGCAGGAGCCCGACACCCTGGCCTACGTTATCTACACCTCAGGTTCGACGGGCCGGCCGAAAGGCGTGGCCATTCAGCACAGCAGCGCGGTGGCATTGCTCGCCTGGGCTAACGATGTGTTCACGCCGGAAGAGTTCCAGGGCGTGCTGGCTTCGACGTCGATCTGTTTCGATCTCTCGATCTTTGAGCTCTTCGCGCCGCTGAGTTCTGGCGGCCGCGTGATCGTCGTGGCTGACGCACTGCGACTGCCGGCGCTCAAGTCAGCCGCAGCCGTAACCCTACTGAACACCGTTCCCTCTGCTGCGGCTGAATTGTTGCGCAGTGGTGGATTACCGCAGACGATCGAGACGGTCAACCTCGCGGGCGAGCCACTGTCGACTAGTCTGGTGCGACAGCTATACGACTTCGGTATCAAGCGCGTCTTCGACCTGTACGGACCAACTGAAGACACGACCTATTCCACGTTCGCGCTGCGAGCCGGTACTGGCCAGGCGACGATCGGGCGTCCGGTTTCAAACACGAAGACATATGTGCTTGATAAGAATCTGCAGCCGGTGCCGGTGGGAGTGCCGGGCGAATTGTATCTCGGTGGCCAGGGGCTGGCGCGTGGTTACCTGAATCGAGCGGAGTTGACAGCGACGCGCTTTATTTCGAACCCGTTCAATGGCGGTCGAGTGTACAAGACGGGCGATCTGGTTCGTTACCTGGAGGATGGACGGCTCGAATACCTCGGGCGCACGGATCATCAGATCAAGTTGCGCGGGTTTCGCATCGAGTTGGGCGAGGTCGAAGCCGTGCTGCGCCAGCATCCGCAGATCAGCGAGAACGTCGTGCTCGTTCGTGAAGACGAGCCGGGTGAGCGGCAGTTGGTTGCGTATCTAGTCGCAGAGACACAGATTCCTGTTGCTGACTTGCGCGCATTTCTCCGCCACAAGTTGCCCGATTACATGGTTCCGTCAGCTTTCGTTCGTCTCGATGCGTTGCCGCTGACGGCAAATGGGAAAGTCGATCGAAAGGCGTTGCCGCAGCCTGACGATACGAGTTCACGAGCGCGAAGTAATTACGTCGCGCCACGAGCGGAGCTCGAACGCAATCTCGTGAAGATCTGGCAACAGTTACTACGCGTGGAAACCGTCGGCGTGGAAGACAACTTCTTCGATCTCGGTGGACATTCGTTGTTGCTCGTCCGGTTGGTCCAGGAAATCCAGGATTCACTTGGTTTGGAAGTGGTGCTGATGGAGATGTTCGAGCATTCCACCGTTGCTTCTCTCGCAAGACATTTGTCTGGCAAACAAAAGACGGAAAAGGTTGCGCTACCTTCAGAGAGTGCATCCGACGACGCGGAAGGACGGCGTCGCAGAAGATCGAAACGTCTGAAAGCCTCCAACTCTTAGCCGAAAACAAAACAGCTTCAAAAAGATCTGTGGTGAATTTCAGTTTGAAATTACACCGAAGGCGTTCGCTAATTTCAGCCCAGGGTTGGAGGCCTTGCGACAACCCTGGGATACAAACCAAAAATGCGATTCAACCCTGAAAGGGTTAGGCGGTTGGCGAACCGTTTCAGGGTTCAATGACTGTTTGATGTTCTGATCCCAGGGTTGTCGCAAGGCCTCCAACCCTGGGCTGAAATTAGCGAACGCCTTCGGCGTATTCATCAAATTTTCGGGAGTTTCATATGCCTAAGCGACGAGTAGTTGTAACTGGTATCGGTGTCGTTTCCCCGATTGGAATCGGAAAGGAAGCGTTCTGGCAGGGCTTGCTTGCCGGCAGGAACGGCATCAGCGATGTCGACCTTTTCGATACTTCGGAATTTCCCTGTCGTCGCGGCGGGCAGATCCGAGATTTTGTTCCTTCGCAGTACTTGCGTGCGGAGTCGATCAGCCGCATGGCCCCAGCAACGCAGTTTACCGTTGCCGCGGCGAAGATGGCCGTCAGTGACTCGCGCCTCAACGGACACCTGGAACCTGAACGCACCAGCGTCGCGATCGGTACCACCAACAGCGAAGCTGCCGTGCTTGAAAAGCTCAACACGATCTGGGCCACCGAAGGTTACGAACAGATCGATCCGCAACTAATCACGAGGTATCCCGGGCATCTTATTCCGGCACATGTGGCCATGGAGTTTGGCGCCGAAGGCCCGATCGTCACGATGCCCAATGCATGTTCGGCAGGAAATTGGGCCATCGGTTTTGGCGCCGACTTGATCAAGTCAGACGAAGCTGACGTAGTTCTGGCAGGAGGCTGCGATTCATTAGCGCGTAGCGCATTCGTCGGCTTCAATCGCGCGTTTGCTATGGCGCCGGAAATGTGCCAGCCCTTTGACAAGAACAGAAAAGGCTTGATGCATGGTGAAGGCGCGGCGGTGCTGGTTCTGGAGAGTCTTGACCAGGCCCAACGGCGCGGTGCGCACATTTATGCCGAAGTCGCCGGCTTCGGTGTGAGCTGCGATACCTATCACATTACGGGACCGGATCCCACGGGCAAAGGGGCTATCGAGGCCACGATAAACGCTCTCGCCGCCAGTAGTCTTAAACCGGAAGACATCGATTACGTGAGTGCACATGGAACCGGCACGAAACCCAACGATAAAGTCGAGACCCTCGCAACGAAGAAAGTCTTCGGCGACCTCGCGAAGCGCATTCCGATCAGTTCCATCAAATCAATGATTGGCCACAGCTTTGGAGCAGCCAGCGCAATCGAAGCGGCCGCCTGCTCGCTGATTATCGCCGAAGGAATGATCCCTCCCACTATTAATTATCGCGAACCGGATCCTGAATGCGATCTGGATTACGTTCCTAACGAAGCCCGAGAACACAAGGTAGATGCGTTGCTGAGTAACGCGTACGCCTTCGGCGGAAACTGCGCGGTGCTCGCCCTGCGAGCCTTGAGGTAATTCCTATGCGCACACGTGTAGTCATCACTGGATTGGGAATCGTGTCTCCTGTTGGTATTGGCCGGGAAGCTTTTTGGACCAGCCTGACTAACGGCCGGACAGGAATCAAGCCGATTACGCTCTTCGATACGTCTAAAGTTGAGTGCAAGACAGCGGGCGAGATCACTGATCTTGATGTGAAAGAGGCCCTGCCCGGGATCAAGACGGGAATGCTCTATCGCACGGCGCAATTGAGCTGTGTGGCCGCCAAGTTGGGACTTGACGATGCGGGCATTGAGTTGACCGCCGAGACCAAACCGCGGATCGGAGTGATGATCGGCAACACTCTGGGCGTCATGCGCACCTACTCCGAGTTTTATCGCACTGCGCTCACGGGAGGCTACATAGCGGCTAGTCCGATGGACTTCGCGAATATCATCGCGATCACGGTAGCCGGATATGTGTCTATCGTGTTCGGCGTCTCAAATTTCAACAGCGTGATTTCGTCGGGAGAGTTGAGCGGTCTCGATGCGATCAATTACGGCGCATCGTTCATCAGGAATGGCAAAGCCGACATGGTGTTGGCTGGCGGCGTCGAGTCGCTTTCCCTCGAAACCTATTTGCTCCATTACCTGCCGAAGTTTCTTTCCGGATCGACGGCCGGGCAACGCGAGTTTTGCGCGCCGTTTGGCAGGGGACGAAACGGTTTTGTGTTGGGTGAAGCGGGCGCGGTCGTGCTGTTGGAAGACTATGAGCACGCAGTTGCGAGAGGCGCGCGTATCTACGCGGAACTGCGTGGGTATGGCGCTACGTTCGACGGCCACGCGTTTTTCAGTTCTACGCCGGCATCGAAAGGATTGACGCGAGCAATTAGTCTGGCCAGCAAGCGATCCGGTTTGTCGCCGGAAGACATTGACTATGTCAGCGCTGGGGCCAATTCCTCAGTTGCAGGCGATCAATCGGAAGCCGACGCGATCAGAAACGTATTTGGCTCGACGACCGATCGACTGCACATCAGCGCAATCAAATCGATGATCGGCGAGTCGTTGAGCGCCTCCACCGGCGTTCAAGTGTGCGCTTCAGCACTCGCCTTACACGAAGGCGTCATTCCGCCGACGATTAACAGTGAAGAGCAGGATTCCGACTGCAACATACCTCTGTTCAGTGAAAGTCGCGAAGTCAAAATCAAGACGGCGCTGATCTGCGCGGGCGCGCCATCCGGCCTCGCCGGAGCTCTCGTACTCAGCACCCCTCAATAAGAATCTGCGTAATCTGCGGATAAAAAGTTCAAAAACAAAAAAAGGAGACTGGAACAATGCAGGAAAACAAAGATGTAATTCGCAATCTCGTGGCCCAAATCGGTGAAGTTGAAATCGACAAAGTCGGTGATGAAACGCACTTCTCGAACGATCTCGGTGTCGACTCGTTACGCGCCCTCGAACTAATGGTCGCACTCGAAGACAAGTTCAAGATCCGCATTCCGGAAGAACAACTGGGCCGGTTCACGACGGTCAACAGTTTGGCGGAGTTAGTCGTTGAGCTTCAAGCTCAGAACGCAGTATCGAGCACGGCGTAAGTTCTCAATAGTCGTGTCGTCCTCTAGACCCGGTAAGCCCACTGCTGACCGATGAGGTTAAGCATGCTCGGAGGTTCATGAATGCCATGTCAACTTGCCTTGTAAGTAACTCATTTCGCCTGGAACAGTCCGAAGGATCGATCGAATCCAATTCCCTTCTGTCTATTCTAAGCGGCTCGTCACCTGCATACGTGGTGAAGCACGCGGTTTCGAAAACCGAGTGTGATCAAATTTGGCAGAACTTCCAACGCCTTTCTGCTCAAAGACGACACGACAACGTGCCCGGAATTCACCTCGGCGGTTTTCATTACGGCAAGACCACCGACGAATACTTAGACGAAGTCGAAGAGAATCTGCCCGGTACCACCGAATTAGTGAGTGGAACTTCTGATCCTATTTCCGCGATTCACGAGGCAATAGGATCCGCATTGAAGCAATGGGGTTTCTCCTATCGACCAGCCAGCTCACTGGGGCGCCTGGCAGGCAGGTGTATCGCCAGAAGCTGGACGGATGGAGGCGATTATGCGCTCGCGCCTCACGAAGATCGCTCTCAACTACACCATCCGGCGCAACGAGGTTTTGAGATTCAACAAGTGTGGCACAAAACCGTCGTAGGCGTAAATCTGTGTATTCGCGCAAATCCTCAGCAAGGAGCATTGCTGGTTTGGAACAAGCGACCTGACGAAGAAGAAAAGCTCAAGTTAGGCGTTGAACACCTCGGTTATCCGTACCCGTCATCCTTCGTCAAAGATCACGAGTACCTTCGCATACTTCCCGAACCAGGGGATATCTATTGCGTCAACGGCACGCTTTTGCACGCTGTTGAGAAGCAGAAAACAGGCGATACCCGACTGTCGCTATCGTTCATCATCGGTTTCATTGACGATACGACCGTTGTCCACTGGACGTAAAAGTAGCTGATGCAATTCCTCGCGATCGCACGTGATTATCCTGATGCGCTTGACCGGCGAATGGCAGTTCGCGAAGACCACCTCGCCCTCGGAAACGATATGCGTGACCGTGGTGAACTTCTATTTGCAGTGGCCATCCTGGATGAAGATTCAAGGATGATTGGCTCACTGTATGTGCTTGATGTCGCATCGCGCGAACAGGTTGATGAATGGTTGAAATCTGAACCATATGTTACTGGCAAAGTTTGGGAAAACATCGAAGTGCTCCCTTGTCGAGTTGGACCAAGTTTTGCCTCGAAGATCGAATAAGAAACGGAACGTGATCTATGTCGTTATCAATTCTTTCGCTTAAACCCGGCCACGACGGCTCGATTGCTCACATACACAACCAGGAATTGAAGTTCTCTCTGGAAGCCGAAAAGGATTCCTTTCCGAGATACGCAGCGATAACGCCGAATCTATTGATGGAAGCGTTCTCGCTCGTTGATTCTGTTCCGGACGTTGTTTGTGTGAGTGGCTGGGTCAAGGGGTTTCATTCGATAGAAGCGCCGTTGGCATCGGGGTATTTTGGATCTGACCACTCCAGAACAATCACGACCAAGGGAACCTTCTTCGGAAAAGCTGTCGACTACTTCTCGTCAACTCACGAGAGATCCCATCTACTCTGTGGTTACGGCCTTTCACCATTCGAACAGGGAGAACCCTGTTATGCATTGGTTTGGGAAGGAAATATCGGCGACTTCTATGAGATTGATGAGGACGTCAATATCCATCACCTCGGAAGAATTCTCGAAGACCCCGGCAATAAGTATTCGTTTCTGTTCGCAGTCGGCGATCCTCATTTCACAAGAAATAAGGGACACATAAGATTTGAGGATGCTGGAAAATTAATGGCGTTGACAGCATTTTCCGATGATGGTCCACCCTCTGCAAAAGAACAGGAGGTGATTGACTTCATCCTGTCGCGCCAATCGATTTTGCTTTCTACACCGAAGGATTCTCTTAAGGATTATCCAATTTACAATTGCGGAGTACTGAGCGATACATTCAAGTCACTGGCTGGAAAATTCTCAGATGCTCTCTTTGACACCTTCTACCGATTCGTCAAATCGAAAGTCACAAAGAAGCTCCCGCTCATAATCACTGGTGGTTGCGGCCTAAACTGTGACTGGAATTCTCGCTGGCGCGATTGTGGTCTTTTTAGAGATGTCTTCGTGCCCCCCTGCACGAATGATACTGGCTCGGCGATCGGCACTGCCGTTGACGCTCTCTTGTTTTATGAAAAGAAAGCGAAAGTGAAGTGGTCCGTGTACGCCGGCACTGAATTTGAACATGACGCCTCGCCCGATCCGCAATTCGTTGAGCAGGCATTCTCGTATTCGAATGTAGCTGATTTCTTAGCTCATGACAGAGTGGTTGCCTGGGTTCAGGGCCGTTATGAAATGGGTCCAAGGGCGCTCGGGAATCGATCGCTGTTAGCCAGTCCTTTGCATGATTCGATGCGTGACCGCTTGAACGTGATCAAGAACCGCGAGGACTATCGGCCCATTGCTCCTGTCTGTTTGGAAGAGGACATCGCGCAGGTATCGGATTCGTCTCAATTGAGTCCATACATGCTCCATTTTTACAAGGTCACGTCCAAGCTTTTACCAGCGGTCACTCATGTGGACGACAGCGCGCGGTTTCAAACGGTTAACGAAAGCCAAAACGAACCTCTCTTTCGTCTGCTCCGCTCCTTTAAGAGAAAAACGGGTGTGGGCGTTCTTTGTAATACATCGCTCAATTTCAAGGGAAAAGGCTTCATCAATCGCACTTCAGACCTGGTCAAATACTGTGACGAAACAGGTATAGACGGAATGGTGATTGGAGACCGTTTTTTTGTCGCGCGTAGATTCGCACAAGACTGAGTTCGCCGTCTTCTAATTCAATAAGACAGTTTCTCCCGCAACGACGCAACGGCACAACGTTACTTTCAACGGTTTTCGGATTTCCGTCGCGCCGTTGCGCCTTTGCGGGAGACATTCTTTCTTCCGCGCAAAGACGCAAAGAGGTATCCGCAAATGAATACCGGACAACTCGATTGCATTGTAATCGGGTACAACGAAGTACCATTTAGCCGTTACGAGCAGTTCCTGCACGCTTACGGCGAAGACTCCGAGGCGTATCGCGATCTGAAGTTCAGCTTCGTTAACCTCGACGGCAAGAAGCTCGATTACCCGGGACTGTTGAACCATACGCGTAAGCTGGCCGGCACGAACGGGGAAGAATTGAAGTCGGGTGATATTCCGAACCTCGCGGCCGCTTACCTGACGAGCTTTCTGCGCCGCAACGGTCACACCACCGAGTACATCAATCTCTTCCAGTACGAGAAGGAACAGTTCATCGAGTATCTCCGCGCAGATCCGTTGTGCGTCGCCATCACGACAACGTTCTATGTCGTCAATCTACCCGTCACCGAGATGGTCGAGTTCATTCGCAAGCACAACCCGAAGGTCAAGATCGTTGTCGGTGGTCCACTCATCAACAACCACGCCCGCAACTATCACGGCGACGAATTCAAGACTGTGCTCGAAGACATGGGCGCGGACATTTATGTCCTCGAAGGCCAGGGAGAGCTCACGCTCTCGCGGCTGATCGAATGCCTGAAGAATCGCGGCAGTCTCAGCGACGTTCCCAATCTCGCTTACTTCGAAGACAAACAACTCCACCGCACGAAAGTAGTGGCGGAAAATAATTCGCTCGATGCGAACTTCATCGACTGGAAAGACTTCGGCGGCAACAGAGATCTCGGTGCGACGATCCAAACGCGCACGGCGCGCAGTTGCGCTTTCAAGTGTTCGTTCTGCAATTACCCGTCACGCGCGGGTGCGTTGACGTTGCTCAGTATCGACGTTCTCGAACGCGAGCTCGACTCGATCCTCGCGCTCGGCGGCGTGCAGAACGTCGTCTTCATCGACGACACGTTCAACGTTCCGTTTCCGCGCTTCAAAGATCTCTGCCGGATGATGATCCGGAAGAAATATCCGTTCAACTGGTTTTCCTATTTCCGTTGCAGCAACTCGGATCAGGAAGCGATCGATTTAATGGCTGAGAGCGGCTGCAAAGGTGTGTTTCTCGGAATCGAATCCGGATCCCCGTCGATCCTGATGAACATGAATAAGTCTGCGACGGTGGAGAAGTATGCGAAGGGAATCGAGATGTTGCGGCGCAACGGAATCCTGACGTTCGGATCGTTCATCACCGGTTTTCCGGGTGAAACTGACGAGACGGTGGACGAGACGATCGACTTCATCCGCACGACGCGCCCTGACTACTATCGATCGCAGATGTGGTACTGCGAGCCCGGCACGCCCATTCAGAACGAGCGTCAGAAATATCAGATCGATGGTGAAGGATTCGTCTGGAGTCACGCGACGATGGACAGCATGGAGGCGATGGACCACATCGATCGGATGTTCCTCGAGGTTGAAGAATCCGTTTGGTTGCCGCAGTGGTCGTTTGATTTCTGGATCATCCCTTACCTGATGGGGAAAGGGATCAGTCTCGATCGATTCCGTGAGTTTATGACTTCCGCGCACAGGCTGCTGACGCTGGAGATCGATTCCATCCCGTCGCAGCAGAAGACGATGTTGCAGCGAGATTACTTCCAGTCCCTCGTACACGCAGCGCGAACCTGGAAATGATTACAGAAAGGCTTGCCTCTGACGTCACTGTTGGACCGGGTCAGTACCGTAACGCGGTAGCGTCGGGTCGACGTTGTGCTCCAATAACCGAGGGATTTTGCATTTACCGGATCGACCCGACGCTACCGCGTTACGGTACTGACCTCTTCCAACAGGAATCCTGACTTTTGGGACAAAGATAAATAAAAAATGGATTTCACATTGACTGATGCCCAGGTGGTGGTCCAACGGAAGGCGAGGATGCTGGCCACCGAGATTGTGGCGCAACACCTCGAGGCGATGGATCGCGAAGATCGTTTTTCTGTCGAAGTGTGGAACGGGATGAAGGAGAGTCGCCTCTGGGGCGTTCCGTATCCCGCAGAGTTCGGCGGCAGTGGCGATGGTTACATCAGTTACGTTCTGGCGCTCGAGGAGATCTCGCGGCAGAGCGTGGCAGTCGGCGCCACTCTATCGGTCCATACACTGTGCGCGGGCGCGCTCTATCACTACGGCACCACAGAGCAAAAGCGGAAGTTCCTGCCGCCGCTTCTGAGCGGCGAACAGATCGGAAGTTTCTCGTTCACCGAAAAAGCAACCGGTTCCGATCCGGCAGCGATCACCACGACCGCCGTCAAGACAGACAACGGGTTTCAACTGAACGGCAAGAAAATGTTCAGTTCCAACTCGACTCACGACGGTGTCGCGATTGTCTTTGCAAAAGAGAACGAGAACCAGATCAGCGCCTTCATCGTGCCGAAGAATGTGCCCGGCTTCAAACGCGAAGAGCGGGTGCGAAAAATGGGACTCGGCGGCTTCGAAACCGCTCCGTTTACGCTCACAAATGTATTCGTTCCGGACGAAAACCTTCTCGGTGGAGACGCCCAGCGAGGCAAAGGATTTCAGATCCTATTGGACATTATCTCGATCGGAAAGCTGGGCATTGCCGCGCAATCTCTCGGCTTGGCCCAACGCGCACTCGAGGAAGCAATCAAGTATGCGGGTCAGCGAACGAAGAGTGACAAGCCGCTCCGAATGTTGCCAACGATCCAAACGCTTATTGCCGAGATGGCGGTGGAAATCGAAGCCTCGCGTTGGCTGACTTATCACGCTGCCGCGCAACGAGAAATGGGCAAGAGCATCGCTCTCGACGGCGCGATGGCGAAGTTGTTCAGTACGGAGTCGGCAAAGAGGGTCGTCGACAAGGCGATGTCAGTGCACGGCTGTTATGCCTATACGAAGGACTTTCCGATCGAACGGCTCTACCGCGAAGTAAAGCTCGGTGAGTTGTACGAAGGAACGCCCGAAATGCAAAAGATTCTAATTGCTGCGAAGGTCTTGTACGCGAGATGAACCATACGAATTTTTCAAACAACGGCAACGGTCACGTCAACGGCAAAAAGTCGCGCGTGGTGATAACCGGACTCGGCATAGTGAGCCCCTGTGGCATTGGCCGAAAAGAGTTCTGGGGCAACATCATCAACCCGACTTCGCCCGTCGACTACATCAGCAGCTTTGACACGGAAGATCTGCCCACAAAGATTGGTGCGGAGCTATCCAACTTCGATCCGCTGTCATATTTGAGTGAGAACGATACGCGGCGGTTTGATGAAACGGCCCAGTTCGCGTTCGTCGCATCGAAGCTCGCGCTTGAAGACGCCAACGTCGATCTCGACGCGATCAACCGCGAGCGAGTGGGCGTGATCATTGGCAGCGGTCATGGTCCAATCAAAGCCATGGAGGCCGGAATACACGTGGCTGGTGAGTCGGGCATGCACGGCATTAGTCCTTTCGCGATGGCTAACGCCAGCACGAATATCGCTCCCGGTCTCATCGCGCTGAAGCTCGGTTTGAAAGGTCCGAACTTCTCGATGGTGTCCGCCTGCGCTTCCGGCACTCACAGTATCGGAGCCGCGTACGACACGGTGGCGTTGAACCGTGCTGATTTCATGTTGGCGGGCGGTACGGAGTCGTGCATCACCCGCTTTATCTTCTCCGGCTACTGCTTCATCTCGGCCATGTCGCGCCGGAATAGCGAACCTAAGAAAGCGTGTCGCCCGTTCGACGCGGGGCGCGATGGGTTTGTGATGTCGGAAGGTTCGGGCATCGTCTTGCTGGAAGAGTTGAATCATGCGCTGGCACGCGGAGCACACATCTATGCCGAGGTGATCGGTTACGGCGCCGCCAACGATGCGGTGCACGTTACGAACCTGAGTCGCAGAGGCATCGGCGTCCGCAAGGCGATGGAACTCGCGATCGAAGATGCTGGTATCGGACTCGACGACATCGATTACATCAACACGCATGGCTCGTCCACGGTCCTCGCCGACAAGTGCGAAGCTGCCGCAATCAAGGATCTCTTCAAACACCGCACAAGGGATCTACTCATCAACTCAACGAAGTCGATCACGGGACACATGATGGGCGCGTCGGGAGGAGCCGAGGCGGTCGTGTGCGCTCTGTCGTTGAAAGAAGGCATGGTCCATCCGACGTTGAACTATGAGACCTTCGATCCGGACTGCGAACTTGAAGGGATTACGAATCAGGTTGTGAAGAAGGACATTAACTACGCTCTCTCAAACTCGATTGGGTTTGGCGGCGCAAACAGTTCACTTGTTTTCAAACGCTACGAGGCGTGAAGCAATCCCGCCCACGGGAGTGGGCGGATTGTTCAAGTCCTTTCTACAAATCGATCCTTTAAACCAAATTTTAATCCCGCCCACGGGAGTGGGCGGATACTTCAAGTTAGACCTATTTATCGAACACGCTGCTAACCTCTGTTGCTGAAATTTTAAAATGAATAGTAAGGACCTGAATTATCCGCCCACTACCGTGGGCGGGATTGAAAACTCTTTGAAGGTGTCAGTGTGTAGAAGGGACTTGAACAATCCGCCCACTACCGTGGGCGGGATTCGAATCGCAAAAAGAGGTTTCATATAGAAAGGACTTGAACAATCCACCCACTGCCGTGGGCGGGATTTAGAAAGACTCTCCAAGCGGAGGTGAAATGGCTACAAATATAGAAACAGTTGACGTATCAAACCTCGATAAACTGGCGAAGGAATTGCTCAGTGGTCCGGATCTTGACTTTCGCATCAAGACGGCTCGCACGCTCGTCAAGATCGGCAGTGACGCCGCGCTCGAGTTGATCGCGAAGGCGATGGACGATCGTGACGAGACGTTCAGGGCGCGGTTGGTGAAGGTCGTCGCCCGCATCGATCATCCGCTTGCCAAAGAGATACTACTTAAAGCTTTCAACGATCCCGACTGTTACGTGCGGAAGAGCGCCGTCGAAGCAGTTCCACAAGTTGACCAACCTGAAATTATCAGGGCGTTGATCGAGTGTCTTCGCGACGAAGAGATTAACGTTCGTGAGAGTGCGGTGATTGCGCTCGAAAAGAGCCGCGACGCCGACACGATCGTGGACATCCTTTCGACCGCACTGGCTGACTCTCACTGGAACGTCAGACGCGAAAGCGTGGAAGTCATCGCCCGCGTAGGTGGCAGTCGCGCATTCGAACCGTTGCGCCAGGCATTGAAGGACAAAGATCCCGAGGTTCGTTTGAGCGCGCTCGTTGGGTTGGCCAAACTTGACGATGAGGGCGTGGTTGATTGTGTCCTGGGCGCTCTCAACGATCCCGACGTCAGCGTGCAACTCGAAGCATTGGACATTGCCGGCAATTTTGGCAAGCCGGTGATTCTGCCGCTGCTCGAGGAAATTGGGGCGCGAGAAGGAGCGTCAAGGATGATCAAGCAGGCGACAGTGAGTGCTCAGAATAGAATCCGAGCGCGACATATGGAACAAGTTGAGACGGTGGGGTCCTTAAATTAAGGAGGTCGATAATGGGTTCGCTGCTGAAAGACATACGCTACGCATTTCGCATACTGGTAAAAAAGGACCGCATCTTAACGATCGTGGCAATTCTGACGCTCGGTTTGGGAATCGCGGCGCCGGTTATCTGGTTTTCCGTGCTGGACAAAACGTACTTCAAACCGCTGCCGTTAAACGATATCGATGAGCTCGTCGTATTCAACGAGCGCAACGCGCAAACCGGCCGGCAAGTACGCGCGCTGTCCATCGGCGACTTCCTGGATCTGCGAAAGGAAAGCCGTGTCTATGAGTCTCTGTCGGCCTTCGAGGGAACCGATCTCTATCTGACAGGCACGAGCGAGCCCGTCAAGATCGAAGGCGCGCGTGCGTCGGCAAACGCTTTTCACATGCTCGGTGTCACGCCGCAGATGGGCCGCCTGTTCCTTCCCGAAGAGGAACAACCGGGCCACGCAGTCATCATTCTGAGCGATCGATTGTGGCGGCAACATTTCGGATCGGATCCGAATATCCTGGGCCGAGGCATTTTGGTAAACGATCAAGAGCATGTCGTCATCGGCGTAACGCCTCCCGCCTTTGAATATCCGATTCCGAGTCGCGCCTGGGTTCCTCTGGTCCTGACCGACGCGGATCGCACCGACCGAAGCAATCGTTATGTCCAGGTTATCGGCAGGATGAAGCCGAATGTCAGCACGGATGACGCACAGGCCGAAACCACCGTTCTCATGCGGCGGATTGCGGAACAGAACGCCAACACGAATCAGGAACGTTCTGCGCGCGTTATTTCGCTGGTTCGCGAACTGCGCGGAGATATTTCAGGTTGGTTCAATGGAATGTGCTTAGCGCTATCGCTGTTTGTCCTCGGACTTTGTTGTGTGAACATCACGACTATTCAACTCGCCCGTGGCTGGGCCAGGCAGAAAGAGTTGACGTTGCGCGCAGCCCTCGGAGCAAGTCGTTGGAAAATAATGCGGCAGTTGTTGACCGAGAGCGTTCTGCTCTCATTAGTCGGCGGCATCCCCGCGCTAATCATTTCATACATAAGTGTCGAGTTCGTCAGAGACCACGTGCCGGCGGATTACGCGCAGGTAATTCCGGGGTGGTACCAGGTGGCGGTAGATGGGCGGGTGCTCGCGTTTGGATTGTTCATAACCGTTCTGACCGGAATTATTTTTGGGCTCGTTCCCGCGCTGGGGGCTTCCAAGATCGAACTCACCCAGATCCTGAAAGAACACGGAGGCGCCGGAATCAAACGTCATCGTGTGCTCAAAGCCCTAATCGTGACGGAGGTTGCCGTCGCAATCGCCGTAATGGCAGGAGCAGGGTCATTACTCGAAGGGTTCTCGCGTCTCCCCAACAAGTACCGCCAGCTCTATCCGGACAACGTCGTAACCATGCAGGTTTCAGCTATGCATTGGACCGACGATAAGACTCGACAAGCCGATAATCTACGCGGTCTCTTGCAGGGGATTGAGAGTTTGCCCGGAGTGCAGTCGGCGGCTTCAGTAACGAGTCTTCCCGGGAGTGGCGAAGGATTCGGCACTCGCTTCGTCGTCCAGTCGGGTGACAATACGAACAGCGCGACTGCCAGGAGTGAATACAAGGTCGTCAGTCCTGACTTCTTCGAGACCTTTAACATGACCGCCTTGCGAGGTCGTTTATTTGGCGCGGAGGATCGCGCCGATTCCCGTCCGGTGGCAATCATTAGCAACAAACTGGCGCAGCAGTATTTTCCCGGTCGCGACGCGCTGGAACAACAGATCAAGTTGGGAACGCCCACGTCAAACGAGCCGTGGATGACGGTCGTCGGTGTCGTACCCGACATCGCCCGCTATTGGTTTGAAAAGGGGCCGGCGCCAATGCTCTATTTGCCTTACACGCAGAATCCCAAGCGAACAACTTACATCACCGTACGAACCACGGGTGATCCGATGGCAATTGTCGGCAGCGCGTCAAATGAAATACGGAAGGTCGATAAGAACATCGCTATTTCCAAGATCAAGCCGCTGAACGAAGTCATCACTGAATCGTTGTCGGGTGTGCGCATCGCCGCCGACTTCTCGGTTGGTTTGGTAATCACTTCGTTGCTGCTTGCCCTCGCCGGCGTGTATGGCATGGCGACCTTTAGCGTGGCGCAACGC
This sequence comes from Pyrinomonadaceae bacterium, assembly GCA_035278765.1. Classification (GTDB taxonomy): domain Bacteria; phylum Acidobacteriota; class Blastocatellia; order Pyrinomonadales; family Pyrinomonadaceae; genus PSRF01. The sequence goes on from DATEIS010000171.1 coordinate 15,975, forward strand.
ACGCGTGAATTCGGAGTGCGCATGGCGCTGGGCGCGACTCAACGCTCCGTACGCATGATGACCATGAAGAGCGCGATGAAGCTGGCGGCGATTGGCGTATGTATCGGTCTGCCCCTCTCGCTGGGGTTGTCAATCTCGATGGCACATTTCCTTTGGGGCGTAGGCCGATTTAACGTGATCACACTGGCGGTCCAAATTCTGTTGCTCGTGTTTATCGGTTTGCTGGGCAGCTATCTTCCGGCGAGACGAGCCTCAAGCATTCAACCTGTTCAAGCTTTGCGACAGGAATAACCTCAGCCACAAAGAAGCACATAACAAGAGTCGGAGCTTAGTGCTTAGTGCTTAGTGCTTAGTGCTTAGTGCTTAGTGCTTTGTACTTAGTACTTAGTTCTTTGTTCAAAGCACCAAGCACAAAGTACAAAGCACCAAGCACAAAGCACCAAGATCTACCCACCCACTAATTCAATGTGAGGGCCCCATGATTAAAGTAGGAGTTGCAGCGCCCGGTATTAACCTCGGAGCACTAGTTAAAGTTCGCAAGCAGCGTTTCCATCGAAAGATGGTGGCGGTGATTGTGGTGACCTCACTGCTCTCGTGGTTGATCCTGGCAACCTCCGGCGTTCTCTCGATTCTCCCTATGATTCTGCTGGGCATGATGTTCGCACACTGCATCGAGCTCCAGCATCAATGTCTGCATCACACCGCGTATCGCAGTAAGAAGTGGAATCGTTTCATCGGTGTCTTGCTTGGTCTGCCGTCGCTGGTGTCGTTCTCTGACTTCCAATACAGTCACATGCGCCACCACCGTAATCTCGGCACTCCGCAAGACAAGGAGTTTTTCGATCACGACTACAAGTCGCTGAGATCAGTGTGGCAGTTCCTTCCCCTCCTGTTTCTATTTCCATACCACAAGGCCCTGGTCAAGAGTCTCTTCGACTCTTTACTAGGAAAACTAAGCCGAGCCGACGCTCAACCGAAGGTCATCAAAAAAATTCGCACGGAGTACCTGCTCATGGTGCTGATGCTCGTGAGCATGGCGACCTTGAGTGTTGTCTTTGAGACGTGGATCTTCGTGAAACTCTGGTTCATCCCGTTCCTGTTCTCGATACCTACACACGCTCTGGTCGAACTACCCGAACACTTTGGCTGTGATGGACAAACGCCGGACGTCTTAAAGAACACGCGCTCAATTCGCGCGGGCAAGTTTCTTATTTGGTTCACCAACGGTAACAACTACCACGCCGAGCATCACTGGCTTCCCAGCGTACCCACCGACAAGCTTGAAGAAGTTCATCGGAGTCTCGCGAACGGGATGGAATACTTCGAAGAGTCTTACTGGTCGTTCTATCGAAAGTTCCTCACGCACTTGCTGAGCAGAAAGTCGAGAGTTGTTTGGGCCACTGAAGCGAAACCAGTGGGAGGTGGTTATGAGTCAAACAGTTGAAACTAAGTCAACCATCGATCAAGTGTTTGATATCGATCAGGACAGCTGCATTCGTTGCGCTTCGTGTTCGAGTATCGCACCCACAGTTTTCTTCGTGGGCGACACCGCGGCACACATCTTGAGACAGCCGATCAATGAAGAGGAATTGAATCAGTGTGAGGCTGCTCTCGGGAACTGTCCTACCAGCGCGATCAGCGTTTCGACAAAGTGAAGGAGAAGCAGTATGGAAAGCACAAGTACATCAGCCTTGAGTTATGCCGGCAACTCTGAGGCAACTACTGTCAATCCGGATCCGCTGGATACAGCCCTTTATTACCCTCTGTTTCGCGAGGCTGAAGCGGTGCGTTGGAAGATGTCTGACATTCCGTTCGATGCGATTGAAGATGACAAGGTGTCGCCGGCGCTGATCGATCTGGTGAGAGCAAATGCCGCTTCGGAGCTCACCACGTGGACGGCAACGAACCAGTTCTTTCACTCCTTCTCGGACGACGTCGACTTCACGCAGTGGATGACGGTTTGGCTTTACGAAGAGACCAAGCACCCGCAAGTGTTGATGCGCTGGCTCAAGCACTTCGGGGAGTCGTTCGACGACGGTTTCTTTCTCGAGGGCCGCAAGACGTATCCGTTTATGAATTCCAAGATGGGAACGCTCGTCTTCAACATTCTCTCGGAGATCGAAGCGTCGACGTACTACCTGAGCGTCTACAAGAACGTGCAGGAGCCGGTCCTGAAACTAATCACGAA
>DATEIS010000172.1:0-14657 GCA_035278765.1 Pyrinomonadaceae bacterium
GCGATTCATGCGCAATCGGCGTCGCACGATTCACTCGTCGCGACGATCTCGGCAGTCAATCGATATCTCGCCGACAACATTCCCGCGAATCGATTTGTGACTCTGTTTTATGCGGAGCTCGATCCTGATTCGGGAACGCTCGCGTTTCTCAACGCGGGACACAATCCGCCATTGATTGTTCATTCGGCCGGAACCGTCGAGCAACTCGCATCCGGCGGTCTGCCCCTCGGGATCAAGCCTGATGCGGAGTATCGCGAAGGGCGCACTCAGTTGCAGCCCGGCGATGTGCTCGTCATCTATTCCGACGGTGTTACGGAAGCGGTGAGTCCCACTGGTGAAGAGTTTGGCGCGACGCGTTTGTACGAGGTTGTCTCACGAAACATCGAAGCGTCGGCGGCGGGGATCCGCGACCGGATTGAATCGGGTTTGACGAAGTTCGCGCAGGGAACCAGCGCCGCGGATGACATCACGCTGGTGATAGTCAAGAGGCAATCAGTGTAATCTGTGGATTGCCTCCCCTCGCCATGGATCCAGATACTGACATCGGCGGTCCGCTTCACAAGTTTCCGATCACGAACCACTCCGCTATCGCTAATGCTCGCAGTGCAGATCCAGTTGCCAGGCAGCGTGCCTTAGAGACCATTCTCACCAGCTATTGGAAACCCGCCTACAAATATATTCGCCTCAAATGGCAGGCAAACAACGAGGATGCAAAAGATCTAACCCAGGGATTTTTTGCCAACGCTTTCGAGAAGGACCATTTTGCCAATTACGACGTTACGAAAGCCAGCTTTCAGACGTTTTTGCGCACGTGTCTCGATGGTTTTGTTGCGAATGAGCGCAAATCTGGACGGCGTCTCAAACGTGGCGGCGATATGAATCATTACCAGCTCGACTTTGCTGCTGCCGAGGACGAGCTCGCCTCGCATGCGGTCGCATCAACGCTAAACCCGGAAGACTACTTTCATCGCGAATGGGTACGCTGGATGTTCACCCTCGCTGTCGAAGCGTTTCGTCAGCGATGCTTTGATTCGGGTCGCACGGTCCACTTTCAACTCTTCGAACGTTACGATTTGAACGATGACAACAGCGACATCTCTTACGCCTCACTCGGGCAGGAATTCGGACTCGAACCGGCGACAGTCAACAATTATCTGGCTGCTGCGCGGCGTGACTTTCGTCGCATTGTCTTAGAGAAACTGCGCGAGATCACTGCGACTGACGAAGAGTTTCGCACCGAAGCACGTTCGTTGCTGGGAGTCGATGTGAAATGAAGTGGCTCTCGGACGACAAGTTGAATCACCTGCGCACGATCGTCAACGATCCGGACTTCAGCTCAACGAAGTACACGTTCGTGAAAGAGCTCGGACGCGGTGGAATGGGTGCCGTCTGTCTGGCGGAAGATCGTGAGCTTAACCGGCTGGTCGCAGTCAAGGTTCTCAACACGCCTGATATCACTGACGACCTCCGCCGTCGCATGATTCGTGAAGCTCAGATCATCGCGGGTCTCGAACATCCCGGTATCGTTCCGGTTCACGACGTCGGCACCCTTCCAGACGGCCGGATCTTTTATGCGATGAAGTATGTGCGCGGGCTTCGACTCGATGAATACGCGACTCAGGTGGCTTCGTTGAGAGATCGTCTGCGGAAGTTTCAGGCTGTTTGTGATGCCGTGGCATTCGCGCACGCGCACGGCGTAATTCATCGAGATCTAAAGCCGCAGAACATCATGATCGGATCATTTGGTGAAGTGCTCGTACTCGATTGGGGTGTCGCTAAGATTAAGCCACAGATGAACACGGATGAACACAGGTCAGAATCAGACCAGTGTTTATCCGTGTTCATCTGTGGCGATACTGCGAATGGAACCGTAATAGGCACCCGCGATTACATGTCGCCGGAACAAGCGAGAGGCGAGATCGACCAGGTCGACGAACGCGCCGACGTCTTTTCACTCGGCGCGGTGCTCAAATTTCTACTCGCTGATAAAGCGACCAAGCCTGCCAAAGCGATCTACTCGAAAGCCATGTCGAACGCGCCCGAGAGTCGCTATGCAAGCGCAGCGGAACTATCCGCAGACATCGGCCGGCTGCTCGATGCAGAGCCGGTCTTGGCCTATCGCGAGAACGTGTTTGAAAAGGTCAGTCGCTGGGTAGGTAAAAATCGATTTCTCGTCCTATTGATCCTCGCTTACCTGCTGATGAGAATTTTTTTAATTTTTACTTCTCGGTCTTAAAGGAATCTCGGCAGACGTTTAATAGAACAGTAGCAAGCAGTAGAAAAGGAGAATATCAACATGTCCAAGCCCCTAATTGGAGTGATTTTGGGCGCCGTCCTGGGCGCCATCGATGGCCTGACAGCATGGTTTACGCCAGCCGTTAGAGATCAACTTGGCGGAATCGTAATCGGTTCCACCATCAAGGGAATTATTGCCGGCATCGCGATCGGATTCTTTGCGAAGAAGTTTCAGTCGCTGCCGATCGGAATCCTGTTCGGCGTCATCGTCGGCGCGTTTTTAGCTTTTCTGGTCGCGCTGCTGCAGGGCGGGTACTACCTCGAAATCGTCCTGCCAGGCACGATCGTCGGATTGATCGTCGGCTTCGCGACGCAGAAGTATGGAACGTCGCCGGCAACTGCCAACAGTTAACTTTAAGGAGACTAAATAATGCCGAGAGTTGTTCACTTTGAGATTCATGCGGGCGATCCGGATCGCGCCGTCAACTTTTACAAGACGTTGTTTGGATGGAACTTTCAGAAGTGGGAAGGGCCGATGGAGTACTGGATGGTTATCACTGGTCCAGAGGATCAGCCCGGAATTAATGGTGGTCTAATGCGACGCCAGGGTGAAATCGACGGTCAGGCTGTGATTGCTTACGTGTGTACAGTCGATGTGGCAGACGTTGATGCTTCAGTGCAAACGGCGCTCGCAAACGGCGGGCAGGTGGCCTTACCGAAGATGGCAATCCCGGGAGTCGGTTGGCTCGCTTACTGCAAAGACACCGAAGGAAATATCTTCGGGATGATGCAGAACGATCCGAACGCTCAGTAATACCTATCCACAGATTACACAGATATCTGCGTAATCTGTGGATGGTTTTTAATCGCTTGGTTTTCCCTGGAGGAGAGGTTCGGATTTGAGCGTTTGTGGGCCATTCTCGGTACAAAGTGCGAATGACGAGCCTTCGTACAATGTCACACCCGCATATTCTCCCTTTGCATTGAGAATATAAAAGTTGATGCCGAAGTTTGGCAGGCCTCTGCTGTTCAGAAGTCTCTTCTCGACCGTGTTGCTCTTGATGCGATTCAATACTTCCATCCCCGCATCTTTCGGATGTGCGCCGCGTCGCATCTCTTCGACGATCACGAACGAACAGAGATTGAAGAGGTTTGCTTCACCGCGTCCGGTCGAACCGGCCGCGCCCACTGCCCCATCGACATAAAGACCGGCGCCGAGGATCGGTGAGTCGCCGATACGTCCCGGGATCTTCCAGGCCAGTCCGCTCGTGGTTGTAACGCCGCAGATTTCGCCACGTGAATTGATGCCGTCGCAATTGATCGTGCCGTGCAGGTTCTCTTCGCGCAGCTTTCCTTCCGCGAGCATTTCGAGTGCGACACGGTGCCCCGCCGCAGCACGTTTTTTCGGATCGAGATAGTGACCCGGATCGGTGCGACGCTTCCATTCCAACCACTGCTTGCGGGAGTTCTCGGTGTTGAGATCGTCTTCGATCTTGAATCCCATGTTGCGCGCAAAGTCCTGCGCGCCTTTGCCGACGATCAGATGGTGATCGGTGTTTTCCATCACGGCTTTGGCAACCAGGGACGGTGTGCGCACGCCCTCGAGCGCGGCTACAGCGCCCGCTTGTTTCCTTGGACCATGCATGACAGAGGAGTCGAGTTGGACCACGCCGTCAGCATTCGGCAGTCCGCCGTATCCGACGCTGTCGTCGAGTGGATCAAGCTCGACGATATTCACGCCCGCGACTACGGCCTCGAGTACGTCGGCGCCACTGCTCATCATCTGAAAAGCTTTCTGCACCGCGGTAACGTTCCCGCCGTTTTTGAACCGATTGCCATTGGCAGACGCGATAACCAACGGCTTCACGGGGCTCTGTTTCATGATCATCGGAAAGGCGATACCCGCAGCAGCGCCCGTAACAATGAAATCGCGACGTTTCATTTTTGTCATGGTGTCCTCTTTTGATGGAAGTGGAGCCACAGATTAACGCGGATCACACGGATCAGAAAAGAAATTTTTATCTGTGTCGATCCGTGTCAATCCGTGGCTAATGCTTCTTTTATTCTTTCGGCAGTCTTGGGGCCGATGCCGTCAACCATGTCGAGACCACCGGAGGCTACAAACGCTTTCAGGTCAGGTAGTGATGAGACTTTGAAGCGTTGGTGCAACAATGCGGCAGTCTTCGGTCCAATCCCGGGAATCTCCAACAGATCGAGCACGGTTTCCGGAGTGTCTTTAACGAGACGATCCCATGCGTCGAAAGAACCTTTTGTCAGCAGATCGATCACTTTTCCCGCGATTGCCTTACCGACGCCGGGAATTTCCTGCAAACCCGCCACACCTTCTTTTTCCGCGATCTCCTTCAGCGGCGTGGGCCATACCTCGATTGCTTCGGCTGCGTTACGATACGACCGCAGGCGAAACGGATCGTCGCCGCGCACCTCCATCAACGCGGAGAGGCGATAGAATCGGCGGGCGATTGCTTCGTTATTCATAAGCTGACAATTTCGATAGTATTGAATTGCCGAGGAGATTCCAAGTGGACGAGAAAAGACGACGACTTCTGACAGGACTTTCGCTCGCGGGCGCGGGCGTTTTGCTCAATGCGTGTCGCAACCAACCGAGTTCAACTGGTTCCGCGACAAATGAAAACAAAAAAGAGGGACCTGCGCCGGGTGAGGCAGAACAAGTCGAAGTGACGGCAACTGAAGACCTGATGCGCGAGCACGGAATTCTGCGACGTGCTTTGCTCGTGTATCAGGAGTCGGCGATGCGTCTGCGACAGGATCCGGCATCTGTGCCGCCCGATGCGTTGGAAAAGACAGCAAACCTGTTTCGAGTATTTGGCGAGGATTATCACGAGAAGAAGTTGGAAGAAGTGTTTATCTTTCCCACTGTGAAGAAGGCGCCCGGTGCGGCTCCGGCATACGTCGATATTCTGCTAGCCCAGCATGTCCGCGGCCGCGAGATCACGGATTACTTGTTGTCGATTTCAAAAGCAGATCGGATTCCTTCAAACAGCGTGGAGACGCTCGCGAAGACGTTGGAAGCATTTGTCCGCATGTACGAACACCACGCTGCGATTGAAGACACGATTGTGTTTCCGGCATGGAAAGCTGCCGCCGGCCAGTCGCAGCTTGATGAACTGGGCGCGAGGTTTGAAGATATCGAACATGAGCAGTTTGGCGACGATGGATTCGAAGTAGCATTGAAGAGAATGGAAGAGATCGAGACGAGTCTTGGCATGTCGAATCTCGAAATGTTCACCGCCCCCGAACCTCCCTCCACTAAATAAAACCCATCCACAGATTACGCAGATGTTTTAAACAATCTACGTAATCTGTGGATGGCCTTTACTTTTCCTCGCTTAAATATGAAAATCCCCTCGCACACCCACCACGGTTGCCCCTTAACCTCTAACCTTAAGGAGCCAGAACATGACGTTCATACAATTTGCCGACGAACCAAGCCAGGAAGAACGCATCGCAAAACTACGTGCCGAGCTAGAGAAGCTTGGTGGTAGTACCACGTCGCTCGAATCGATGCCGGCCGACATGGAAGAAGAGTTTCTGCGACACGTACTCGAATATGAAACCGCAGCGCCGATCAGTCTGATGCGTTTACTCGCGAACGCCGGGCTGGAAGTGCAGGCACCGGAACAACTCGACAAAGACACACTGCACATCAAGTTGAAAGAGATCATCGAGCGCATGGCCTCGCTTGGTGCTTATGTGTTGCACACAAATCATCTCTCGGACCGCGAGCTTTACGAATATCTTTATCACGATGGTTTGCGTGAAGAGGTGGTCCTGTTTCCTGAGAACCCGAGCTACGCTTACATGATCGACCTCACTGGAAGTGGTAGCGACGAGGACAATCAGATTTATCTCAAGTACTACGCCGACGACGAACACCGCCGGCAATGGGCACACGACTGGCCTGACGATCCTCTGCCGGATCATGAAGATCCGCCGTTCGATCGGGATCGCTTCTTACCCCAATCTCCCTTGGGCTAACGTGAGTATCCACAGATTACACAGATTAATCTGCGTAATCTGTGGATAGGTCTAGGCTACGATCATTGTGCCGGTGCCTTTGTCGGTGAAGATCTCGGAAAGGAGTGCGTTGCGTTTGTTGCCGCTGATGATGTGGGCGCTGTGAACACCACGTTCCAGCAGCACGATGATGCTTTGCAGCTTTGGAATCATTCCGCCCGAGGCTGCGCCACTGCTGATTAGTTCACCAGCTTCGAAAGCGGTGATGCGAGATACCTTTGTGCCCGGATCGCCGGCGGTCAAATAAAGGCCGTCCACGTCGCTTAGGAGAACGAGTTTTTCTGCCTGCAATTGGACGGCGATTTCGGCGGCAATCGTGTCGGCGTTGATGTTGAAGACCATCCCTTCATCGTCAGCGCCGAGCGATGAAATCACCGGAAGATAACCGTGATCGAGCAGGACTGTTAACAGTCTGGCATTGATCTGGACCACGTCGCCGACGTGTCCGAAATCGACTTTGTCTTTGACGCCCGTCTCGCGATTCAGGATCTCTCTGGGCGGGCGCCTTTCGGCGTGCACGATATTGCCGTCGACTCCTGAAAGTCCGACAGCTTCAATTCCGCGATGCCGGAGGGCGGCCAGGATGTCGGTATTGATCTTGCCGGCGAAGATCATCTTTGCCATTTCGAGTGTGGCGTCGTCAGTAACACGGCGACCCTCGATAATCGTCTGCTCGATGCCCAGCTTTTTGGCGAGTTCACTCAACTGCTTGCCGCCACCGTGAACGACGCAGATACGAATACCCACCTGGTGCAAGAGGGCCATCTCTTCGGCAAGCGAGATCAGGTTCTCGTGGTTCTCGGTAACCTTGCCGGAAAGTTTGACGACAAACGTCTGTCCCTTGAAGCGCTGAATATACGGCAACGCCTCGCGCAGTAGATCGAGGCGAAGCTGGTCGTCGACGATGTGATGGATGTCGGTCATTGTCTTGCCAGTATTGCTTTCTGCACGTGCAGGCGATTTTCAGCTTCATCAATCACGACTGACGCTGGTGAATCGATCACGCCGTCAGTAACGATCACATTGCGCCGCACCGGCAAACAATGCATAAAGATCGCATTGTTTGTACGCGACATCTTTTCCTCATCGACAATCCACTTGCTGCGATACTGTGCGCGCATCGCGATATCCTGATCCGTGTTGCCGTAAAACCGTTTTGAGCCCCAGCTCTTTGCATAAATGACTTCGGCGCCCTCGAACGCGGCATCGATATCGTTAGTAATCTCAACACCGTCGCCCAATGTTTCGATCAGCTCTTCATCGAGATCGTAACCCTCAGGATGTGCGATCACGAGATCGTGGCCCATCTGCGCTGCCGCGAGTGCAAAACTGTTCGGCACAGCCATCGGCAGCGCTTTCGGGTGCCATGCCCAGGTGAGCACCACGCGCTTGCGTCCGGCGCCGAGCTTTTCACGAATCGTGAGCATATCGGCAAGCGACTGGCAGGGATGATGCATCGCCGACTCGAGGTTTATGATCGGCACAGACGCATATTCTGCGAAGGCGTTAAGAATCGGATCGGTTCGTTCTTCGTGCCAATCCTTGAGTGCTGCAAAAGTCCGGACGCCGATCGCGGTGCAATATCGTTCGAGTACACGCACAAATTCAGCGACGTGCTCGGTCTTATCCCCATCCATCACCACGCCTGCCCGATGCTCAAGCGTCCAACTCGTCCCACCCGGTTCCAGTACGACCGCATTGCCACCAAGCTCATAAATCCCCACCTGCATCGACGCACGCGTGCGCAAGCTCGGGTTGAAAAACACGAGCGCGACGGACTTGCCTGCGAGCGGCTTCGAAACATCATCACCACTCTTGAAACGCAAGGCCGCATCGAGCAGACGCTCGATCTCCTCGCGCGACATCCCAATCGTGTTCAGCAAATCAGTTTTCATCCGTGGCTACAACAAACTCATCGACATGCGCTTCCGTCAAACACAATGGCGGCAAAAGTCGCAAGACTTTTGGATTACTGGACATGCCCGTAATTATCTTTCGCTCCAGCAAAGCCTTGTGAACGACCGCCGCATCTTCCTTAAACTCGATTCCCAACAGGAATCCCAGTCCGCGAACTCCTAGAATGCGATCAACCTCCTTCACACGCTCGCGCAAATAGGCCTCGACACGTCTGACGTTTTCGAGCATCCCATCGTTTTCAATTGCTTCCAAAGTTGCGGTCACTGCTGCCATCGCAAGCATGCCGCCGCCGAAAGTCGTACCCAGATCGTTTTCCTTGATGCCCGACGAGATTGCGTTTGTGACGAGGCAAGCCCCAACCGGAACACCGCTACCGAGTGCCTTAGCAAGCGTAATGATGTCAGGCACGACACCACCACCTGCTTCGCTCCCCGCGAAGAACCACTGTCCGGTGCGTCCGACACCGGTTTGAACCTCGTCGTAAATGAGAACGATGCCACGCTCGTCACACAGTGCTCGCAGGGCGCGATAAAAATCGGGTTGGGCCATACTGACGCCGGCCATCGACTGAATAGGCTCGAGCATGATCGCAGCAACGGTGTCGTCGGCGAGTTCGCGAACCGAGTCGATATTGCCAAACTCTGCTTTCAGATGTCCGGGCACATTCGGTTTTCCGATCTCGCGATATTTGCCGAGGAACGTGGCGCTGATCGCATCGGCCGTGCGGCCGTGAAAACCACCGGAGAAAGTGATGATCTTCTCGCGGCCTGTGCACATCCGCGCCATACGCATCGCGTTCTCGTTTGCTTCTGTGCCGGAATTACAGAAGAAAGCTTTTGTGAGCGCGTCTGGAGCAATTGACACCAGCTTCTCCGCCGCACGCGCACGCGCATCCGAGTAAACGAGATTTGAATAGAAGATTAGCTTCTCAGCCTGTGCCTGGATTGCCTCGACGACGTGCGGATGACAATGACCCGTTCCCGCGACAGCGTGACCGCCGTAGAGATCGAGATAATTCTCGCCGTCGCTCGTATAGATCCAGACCCCGTCGCCACGTTCGGCGACGAGAGGCATTTTTTTGTAGGTCGCCAGTTGAAACTGGTCTTCTTTAACCACAGATGACACGGATTTTACGGATTGGTTCCTACGAGCTTTAGGCCCGTGGTTTCGTCAATGCCGAACATCAAGTTCATGTTTTGAATAGCCTGCCCGGCGGCGCCTTTAACCAGGTTGTCGATTGCCGAAAAGATCACGATCTGTTTTCCGCGAGCTGCGAAACCGATGTCGCAGAAGTTCGTCGTCTTCACCCAATTGATGTCGGGCGAGCCTTGCACCAGGCGCACGAAGAATGATTCGCGATAATAGTCCGCGAAGATCTGGCGCAGCTCTGTTTCAGTCAAATCACTTTTGGCCTCAGCATAAATAGACGCAAAGATACCGCGTGCGACGGGCAGCGAGTGGGTCATGAAGACAAGTTCGTTGGTCCAATCGCCGACGTGCTCGAGTTCCTGCTCGATCTCCGGAACGTGCTGGTGCGTAAAAGGCTTGTACGCGTAAAACGAGTTCATCCGTTGCGGATGATGCGTGTTAGCAGCCGCTTTTGCTCCCGATCCCGACGATCCGGTTTTGGCGTCAACAATCACGCGACCGCTGAGTAGATTCTTAGCGACGAGTGGCGCAAGGCCGAGCAATGTCGCAGTCGCAAAACAACCAGGGTTCGCGATCAAGCGCGCACTGTGAATCGCTTCACGATTGGTTTCAGTTAGTCCGTAAACAAACTGCGCCTGCGCCTCCATCGCGGTGTGCGCTTGTTTGTAGTGCTTTTCGAACGTCGACTGATCACGCAGGCGAAAGTCGCCCGAGAGATCGATCGCTTTGACGCTTTCAGGCAGGCGCGGAACGATTTCCATAGCCTGCCCGTGCGGGAGCGCGAGGAAAACACACTCGACACTATCCAGCTCTTCCGGCGCCTTAACAAATCTGAGGTCTGTCAGCCCATTCAGATTCCGATGAACCTCACCGATCGGCTTATCCGCCTGCTCATTCGCCGTCACGAACCCGAGTTCAACCTGCGGATGAGACAGCAGGATACGAAGCAACTCCGACCCGCCATACCCGGACCCACCAAAAATTCCCACCCTGATCTGTTTTTTATCCGTGTTCATCCGCGTCCTACACTACGACTAGCTCAGTGTTCGCCTCGACACTCTCCATCACGATCTCAAACAACGCATTGCCTTCGCGACGCGCATTTGCCGCAGGCACACCAAACTGTGTCTTGACGTAATCTTCGCCCATTTTCGAATCCGTTACCGAACCCGAGATCACGTCGACTTCAACACCGCGCCGCCGCAACAACTCAATGCCGCCCCACGCGCCGACGTAGTCAGACGCACAGAACACAATCGCCGCTGTTGCTTCCAGTAATTCGAAGTCATTAAAGACTGTGTCGACCGAATAACCACCGAGAATCCCATCGCCGAGCTCAATCACGATCAAATCCGGATTTACTTCATTCAACCGGGCCACGATCGCCTTTGCTGAAGGCGCGAGATCTTCGATGTCTACAGTCGACGGCATACCGCAATCGAGAAAACTCGCAGTAGTAACGGCGCCGTGATCCGCCATGTTCAACGTGTCGCGCAGACACGCGACTCCGGAAAGTTTTCCAGCCGCTACGCGTAAACCCGCGCGCGTCGCTTGCTTGATCAATTCGGTCGCGGCGTAAGTCTTGCCGCTATTCATACTCGTCCCCGCGATCATCACGATCGGAGCTGACTCACCGAGACTCGTTCGCGTCGGCAACGCGGCATCAGCGATATTCTGGACGCGGCCATTTTCATCGCACACGAGTCCAATCACTTCGAGCTTGATCGCATCGCCGAGACTTGAATGATGGCCGGTGCAATAACCAATCACTCCACCCATATTCAGCAGGTGAAGCTGATCACCGCTTTTGAGAGACGCCGGCACGTCGCCAACAAAACCTTTCAAAGCGCGACGACGACCCAGCACTCCAATCAACAAATCGCCAGGATTAATCTTGGCAAGTCTGCCCGTCGGCAACTCAAGCATGTCGTAGGTGGCACTATCAGTCAGAGCACGAACGACTACGACGTCGCCTGCCTTTGTAGACTCAGCACCGGAAACATACGCAACCGTTTTGGCTAAGCCGAGCGGTGACGTTGCCGATCCGATCTTATCGACGTCGATTACGTTGATTGGTTTTGTATTTTTCGTCATCGTCCACCTCCCAATCTGAGTCGCAGCGCGTTTAGCTTGATGAAACCTTCGGCATCGCGCTGGTTGTAAACAGTGTCCGCCTCAAACGTGGCGACGTTTTCGTCGTAGAGCGAATTCGGCGAGCGCCGTCCCACGACGATTGCGTTTCCGCGAAAGAGCTTTAGACGAACGTCGCCGCTCACAGTTGCCTGCGTCTCATCAATCATTTTTCGCATCAGCTTGAATTCAGGCGCGAACCAGAATCCGTAATACACACTTTCGGCAAACTTCACGCCGAGCGAATCGCGCAAGTGCATCACTTCGCGATCGAGCGTGATCGACTCGAGTGCACGATGTGCTGCCTGGAGAATCGTCACGCCCGGAGTTTCGTAGACGCCGCGCGACTTCATGCCCACGAAGCGATTCTCAACCAGATCCACACGACCGATACCGTGTTCGCCGCCGATTTTGTTCAGCGTCTCGAGCAGCGCGACTGGCTCGAGGTTGTTGCCATCGATCGCTACCGGCTCGCCCTTGTCAAAAGAGATCACGACGTACTGTGCTTCAGCACGAGCGTTTTCGGGCGAACGCGTGAGTTGAAAAATATTCTCAGGTGGCTCAGCCCACGGATCTTCGAGAATGCCGCCTTCGTACGAGATGTGCATCAGATTCGCGTCGGTCGAGTAAGGCTTTTCGGCCGTCGCAGTAATGGGAATGTTGTGCTGCTTTGCGTACGCGATCAGATCCATGCGTCCTTTGAAGTCCCACTCGCGCCACGGAGCGATGACTTTGATGTCGGGTTGAAGCGCGTAGTAAGTCAGTTCGAATCGCACCTGATCGTTGCCCTTCCCGGTTGCGCCATGCGCGACCGCATCAGCGCCCTCTTTTTGCGCAATCTCGATCTGACGTTTCGCGATCACGGGGCGGGCGAGGGAAGTGCCCATCAGGTAGACGCCTTCGTAAACTGCATTTGCTTTGACCGCGGTCCAGACGTAGTCGCGAACAAACTCTTCGCGCAGGTCTTCGACGTAGAGTTTCGAAGCGCCAGTCGCAAACGCTTTCTCTTCGAGCCCCGACAACTCCGCACCCTGGCCCACGTCAGCGCAGTAACAAACAACTTCACACTGGTAGTGTTCCTTCAACCAGCGCAACATCACCGAGGTGTCGAGTCCACCGGAGTAAGCGAGAACGATTTTGCGAATGTTTTTGGTCATCGTATGTTTGTACTTTGTGCTTAGTTCTTTGTGCTTAGTTCTTCAAAACCAGGTACAAAGAACAAAACACTAAACTCCACCTCCAAATAAGTCCCAGATCTCTTTTATGGCCGCGCGCTGTGATTTCGCGTCACGCACGGCAATGAAAATCGTGTCTTCACCGGCGATGGTGCCGACGATCTCCGCAATCGCCGCAGCATCGATCTCGACCGCGACGGCGGATGCGAGCCCCGGAACGGTGCGCGCGATTATCAAAGTGTCGCCCGCCTGGTCTAAACTCAGCAGGCCACGAGTTGCGGCGCCGTTTGTGCGCGGCAGCGTGTAATGCCCGTGATGTTTGACGACACCGAGTTCTTCCAGATCACGGGAGACACTCGACTGCGTCGCCGGGACGCCTGAACGTTCGAGCAGGGCGCGTAAATCTTCCTGCGTGCCAATCGGCTTGGCTCGAATCAGGCTCAAAATCTGTTGTTGCCGTTCTCGCTTATTCATAAATTATGCCACTTACTTGCATAAACAATGCATAGATGCATAAACTACCATGACAGTTGTGTGAGCGTCAAACTAGTTGGAGACCATTAAAATGGCTGAGTCGAAGAAACTTTGGGGTGGAAGATTTGAGGGGAAAATCGATCCCGGTTTTGCCGAGTTCAATAACTCCTTTCGCTTCGATCGCAGGCTATTTGAGGTTGACGTCGTTGCCAGCATCGCTTATTGCCAGGCGCTGGAAGATGGAGGCGTGCTCAAGCCTGAAGAGGGTACTCGGATTCGCGATGCCCTCAATAGCATTCTCAAAAATGCGCACTTCAACGATTCATCAGCGGAAGACGTGCACTCATTTGTTGAAGCGCGTTTGATTGAACTGACCGGCGACGTGGGGCGCAAGCTGCACACCGGACGGAGCCGCAACGATCAAGTCGCGACTGACTTTCGACTCTGGATACGCGGCTCGATTGACGAACTCAACAAAATTATTCGAGATGCGCAAACGTCGTTGCTCGATTTTGCCGACGCTCATCGCGACGTCGTCATACCCGGATACACACACCTGCAACGAGCGCAACCGGTGTTACTCGCTCACTGGACGCTCGCGTACTTCGAGATGCTTGCGCGCGATCGCGAACGTCTCAATGATGTTCGACGACGCGTCAATGTTCTGCCTTTGGGTTCCGCGGCGCTTGCGGGGACGGCGTTTCCAATCAATCGTGAGGAGCTGGCAAAGTCACTCGGCTTCGATGAGGTTTCGCGCAACAGTCTGGATGCCGTAAGTGATCGCGATTTCTGCGTTGAGTTTCTGAGCGCGTGTTCGTTGATCATGGTCCATCTCTCGCGTCTGGCGGAAGACGTGATTCTTTATGCGACGAGTGAGTTCGGATTCTTTGAGTTGGGCGATGCGATTGCTACGGGATCGAGTCTGATGCCGCAGAAGAAGAATCCCGATTCGATGGAACTCGTGCGTGGAAAAGCCGGCCGCGTGTTTGGCGATCTACTCGCGCTGCTCACGACGTTGAAGGGACTGCCGTTGGCATATAACAAAGACATGCAGGAAGATAAGGAGGCTGTTTTTGACGCTTTCGATACTGTGTCGTCGAGTCTACGAGTCACGGCGACAGTCTTTAAGAATCTGGGCGTCAACAAAGATCGAGCGCTTGCAGCGTCAGGCGGCGGATACATGAACGCGACGGAGCTTGCTGATTATCTCGTGCGCAAGGGCATGCCGTTCCGAGATGCGCATGAAGTAGTCGGGAAAGTTGTCAGGCGTGCGATTGAACTCGGAAGTGAGCTCGAGCAACTATCTTTAACAGAGCTTCAATCGTTTTCTGCACTTTTCACCGAGGATGTCCACGTTGCTTTGTCACTCGATCAAACGTTAAGGTCCAAGTCGCAAACAGGCGGCACATCCCCCGAAATCGTCGCCGCCGCAATTTCTAACGCCCGATCGAAGCTACTGTAGGGGCGGCCCTCCGTGGCCGCCCGTGGTTTTGATCATGTTCACCAAATCCGAGGCCGTCG
>DATEIS010000173.1:0-5109 GCA_035278765.1 Pyrinomonadaceae bacterium
ACTGCTTGTCCTGATGTTGTTGATTGCCGCCTGCCCGGCGGTGGCGCAGCAGAAGAAAGCGCAACCTGTAAAGGAGTACACCATCGAGCAGTTCATGAACACTGTTCGCATCGGCGGCAGCTCCTTCTCATCCGATGAAAAGTCGATTCTTTTCCACACAAACAAGACGGGTATCTTCAACGTCTATTCTGTTCCGGTGAGTGGAGGAGCGGCGGCGCAGTTGACCAACTCAACGAAAGAGAGCACGTTCGCTGTTTCGTATTTCCCGAAAGACGCCCGCTTTCTTTATCGATACGATAGCGGCGGCAACGAAAACGAACACCTCTACCTACGCGAGCTGGACGGCACTGAACGCGACCTCACGCCGGGCGCCAAGGTAAAAGCAAATTTTCTCGGCTGGAGTCACGATCGCAAGTCGTTCTTTTATTCGACGAATGAACGAGATGCGCGTTACTTCGACATCTTTGAAATGCCGATCGAGTCATTCAAACCGACACTGATCTACAAAGACGAAACGGGTCTGGACGTCAGCGCGATTTCCGACGATAAGAAGTACATCGCGTTTCAGAAGAACGGTGCTTCGACGTCCGATTCGGACATCATGCTTTACAACACGGCGACCAAAGAGATGAAGAACATCACCGCTCATACTGGTGAAGTCGGTAATGGCGCTGAAACTTTTGACGTTGACTCAAAGTATCTCTACTACCTGACTGATGCCGGCAGCGAATTCAAGTACGTCGCGCGTTACGATCTGGCAACAGGTAAGAGCAATGTGGTTGAGAAAACACCGTGGGACATCGCGTACACCTACTTCTCGAAAAACGGAAAGTATCGAGTGACAGCGATCAATGAAGACGCGCGCACGAAGATCAAAGTCTACGAAACCGCAACCGGCAAGCTCGTCAGTCTGCCGCAACTTCCGAACGCAGACATCACGGGCGTGAATATCTCGCCGAGCGAGAAGCTGATGGCGTTCTATTTGAACGGTGATCGCAGTCCGAGCAATCTTTACGTCTACGACTTCGTAACGAAGAAAGCGACAAAGCTAAGCGATAGCTTGAATCCTGAAATCAACCCGGTCGATCTCGTTGACTCACAGGTGATTCGCTACAAATCGTTTGACGGCGTCGAGGTGCCTTCGATTCTTTACAAGCCGAAGCACGCGAGTGCGACGAATAAAGTTCCGGCGCTCGTGCTGGTCCATGGTGGTCCCGGTGGACAGACGCGCGTAGGTTACAGCGCGCTCACGCAGTACCTCGTGAATCATGGTTACGTGGTGCTGGGTGTCAATAATCGCGGCTCGAGCGGTTATGGCAAGTCGTTCTTTACTTCTGACGACGGCAAGCACGGACGCGAACCGCTTTGGGATTGTATCGAAGCGAAGAAGTATCTTGCGTCGCTCGGCTATGTTGATGAACGGAAGATCGGGATTATGGGAGGGTCGTATGGCGGTTACATGGTTCTGGCGGCGCTCGCGTTCAAGCCCGAGGAGTTTGCTGTCGGTGTTGACCTGTTTGGCGTTTCAAACTGGGTCCGCACGCTGCAATCGATTCCGCCGTACTGGGAATCGTTCCGCAAATCGCTTTACAGGGAAATTGGCGATCCGAGTAAGGATCTTGAGAATCTGCGAGCCGTTTCGCCGCTATTTCATGCCGACAAGATCGTGAAGCCGTTGATCGTGTTGCAGGGTGCAAACGATCCGCGAGTGATCAAGCCCGAGTCTGATGAGATCGTTGAGAACATCAAGAAGCGCGGTGGTGTTGTTGAATACGTGTTGTTTGACAACGAAGGCCACGGATTCACAAAGAAGGTCAATGAAATCCGAGCGTATAAAGGCATTCTCGACTTTCTCGATCGCTACCTCAAGAATGGCGACGCCGTTAGCAGCATGTAGAAACACAAAGGCGCAAGGTCAAGTCACCAGCATTGATCTTGCGCCCTTGCTATTGCGGGGGATAACTTTTGGATAAGGGGATACTCGCATTTTCTCTTGCCAGCGGTCCGATAGGTTGCAGAATCGTGGCATCTCTCGAATAAATCAGCCACAAAAGGCACAAAAATCACAAGAAGAAATTTTTGTGCTTTATGTGCCTTATGTGCTGTTTGTGGCTAAATCTTTGTGGCGAGGCGTGCGGCTTCGGAGATGAAGCGTGGCGATTGGCAGTCGGCGACGAGCGTTTGATAGGCGATTAGTTTCTGGGCGGCCTCGTCGCGCTTGTCTGCTGCGAGTAGAACTTCGATGAAGAGTGGCCCAAGCCATAGACGGCTTACACGCGATTCAGTAGGCGCGACAAGCTCTTCTGCCTGGCGGCAGAGTTGCTCAGCTTCTTCGATCTCGCCGCGACGAAGTCTCACTTCGGCAAAACATCTGAGCGCTTCGAAATGTGAATACAACAAACTCGGCGACGAGCGCTTGAAAGTTTCTTCGGCGGTTTGCAGTGCCTCGTCGTAACGTTCCTGAATAGCCTGCACGACCGCGAGGCTTGAGTGAAGCAACGACAAGACACGGTTTTCACCGATTGCTTCGCCGAGCGCGATACCGTCGAGAAATTCCCGTTCTGCAAGATCGACATCACCAAGGAAGACACTACATTGCGCCGCGTAGTAGTGCGTCCACGCGCGACGCTCACGTGAGTGCAGTTTGTTCGCTATCGCGGCCTCCCGTTCGGCATACTCGAGTCCTTGCTTGAAGTCTCCTGTATGGATGCAGTTTTCACCTAGAAACTCGATGCCGGACGCTTGTGCGAACAAGATATTGTGCTTCTCGCCAAACGTAACCGCGCGTTGTGCCCAGTGATTAGATTCGTCGTAGAGACCATAGTGTTGATAACCACCGGCTGTGTAAGGGTAGACCTGAGAAATCACCTGCGCGGTAAACGTGCTGACGTGGTCACTCTCCGCAGCCGGTGCTACAAGTTCAACGGCTCGCAGCAACAGTTCGATCGCTTTCTTGTGACGACCGGCGAGATGATGAAAACGCGCTTCGGTTGATAACGCATTTGCGGTTTCGATTGGATTCGCCACCGGATCCAAAACCTGTAGGGCCTCACGCAGGTATTCACTGCCGCGCGGATCGCCGGTGGTGACAAGAGATGCTGCCGCCTGACATTGCAGACGCACACGTGTGGTTGGATCTGTCGCGAGTGTGAGCGCGCGCTCGAAATGTTCAGCAGCGAGAATCGTATCGCCGTGTAGCATGAAAGCTTTGCCGATTGCTTCTTGTTGCGCGGCTTGCTCTTCAATCAGTCCGAGAGCTTCGGCGCAATCACATGCCCGGCCGTACGCCGCGATCGCTTCGTCAAATGCAAAAACACGCGCTGCTTCGGCGGCAGCTTGTTTAGCGTATTCGAGACCACGTTGATGATCGCCGGCCTGAATGTAGTGATGAGCGAGCTTCTCAACTGTGCAGCAAATTGTTGCGCGATTTCGCTCCAGGCCTTCGGCCACATGACGATGCAGGCGCCGGCGCCGGATCGGATTAAGTTCTTCGTAAAGAACTTCGCGAATTTTGTCATGTGTAAAGCTGAATGAATCGCCTGAGCCAGTAGCAATCAGTTGTGCACCGGTCGCCTCATCGAGAGCATCAAGTAGAGTATCTTCATCCAGCTCAACAGCGGCCGACAGGTCTTCAAAAGTGAAGACTTTGCCGAGTATCGCACTCACACGCAGCACTTCGTTCGTGTTCTGACTGACTCGATCCAGACGATTGCCGATCGCCTCTTTCACACTCTGCGGAATCAGCAAATCGTCCATATCACAACGCTTCCAGCGTCCACTCTCACGCCGTACCGAGCCACGTTCAATGAGTGCCTTCAACACTTCCTCGACAAAGAACGGATTGCCTTCCGTTTCGCGATGAACAGCAACTGCAAACTCGCCACTGACCTGTTCGCCAAGCAGCGCGCCGAGTTGATCGCCGGTTTCCGACTCGCTGAAACGCCGCAAGGCGATGCGTGTGGTTAACCGTTCGCGATTCCAGTCGACGAGTGCTTTCGCAAGCGGGTGCGCGCGATCGAGTTCAGTTTCTCGATAAGCGCCGAGGAGCAAGACGCGCTCGTTGCGTAGTTGACGCAGCAGATGGCCCAACAACCAAAGCGTGCCGCGATCGGCCCAGTGCAAATCGTCCGCATAAAAGAGTAACGACTGCCGCCGGGCGATATTGGAAAACACTTGCACAACAGCGTCGAAGAAGAGCAGACGTTCTTCGTGTGCCGGCAGTTCCTGACGCCCAGGAAATGGACCGAGTCGCATTTCGATCTCGGGAGCGAGTTTTGCGATCTGAGTCGCAGTTTCACCGAGAGACGCGCGCAGCTTTTCGTCGTCTTTTTCTTCACGCACCCAGCGACGAAATGCCTCTACGAACGGAAGGTAAGGCGTGGCCGCTTCATACTCGTAACAGCCGCCATGAAGCACGAGCGCGCCATCAACCGCAGCCTGAATCGTGATCTCGCGTGCAAGACGACTCTTGCCGGCGCCCGGCTCGCCGCTGAGAAGTACCGCGTGACCCCGTCCTTCGCGCGCGCGTTGCCATAACTCGCGTGCCTCCGCGAGCTCGGCATTTCGTCCAACCATCCGGCCACGCGACAGTGCGTCGAGGATCGCAACCGCCGGCGCCGATTCCGCAGGCACTGATTCGGGATTTTTTAATGAATCGAGTAATGCGGTTCGAGTTTCAGCCGCAGTGTTGAATCGTTGTGCCGGATCTTTTGCGAGCAGACGAACGATTACGGTCTCAAGAGCACATGGAATATCAGGACTAAGCATGCGTGGCGGAACAACGTGCGCGTGAACGTGCTGGGAAACAATCGTCAGGGGATCGTCGCCGGTGAAAGGCACACGTCCGGTCGTCAACTCATAAAGCAGAACGCCGAGCGCGTAGAGATCTGTGCGTCCATCGACTGTTTGGCCCAACGCCTGTTCGGGCGCCATGTACGCGGCTGTGCCGACGATGATACCCGCGCGCGAGATGCGTGCGCCGTATGCGGGTAGAGCGAGTCCGAGATCCGCTAGCTTGACGTTGCTCGCGGCGCTCGTCCCGGAGAGCAGCACGTTGTCAGGTTTCAGATCGCGATGAACGATCTTGTTGTTGTGTGCGTGTTCGAGCGC
>DATEIS010000174.1:0-22476 GCA_035278765.1 Pyrinomonadaceae bacterium
GCAAATGCTCCCACGAACGCAGCGACAAAAAGAGATTCTCGACTACATCACTCGTTTTCAGGAACGCCACGGTTACATTCCTTCCTACGCACAGATTGCGCGGCAGTTTGGAGTGAAGTCACGCGCTACGATTGCGAAGCATATTGCTGCGCTCGAGCGTCGTGGATTGTTGGCCCGTGAACACGAAGATGGATCGTTTGCACTCAACGTTAAAGTCGAAGACAAGAGTAGCGACTCGTTGTGTGAAGTAAAGTTGCTTGGCCGGATCGCTGCCGGTGCTCCACTTGAGGTAGTCGACTACGAAGAGCGTATTCCGGTGCCACGCTTTCTGCTGGGACGCGTGAAGCCTGATCGAGTTTATGCGTTGCGTGTGAAGGGTGATTCGATGATCGACGAGCACATTTGCGACGGCGACATCGCACTCATCGAGAATCGGACTGACGCGCGCGATGGTGAGATCGTTGTTGCGTTGCTGATCGAAGAGAATCAGGCGACGCTCAAGAGACTTTATCGCCGCGGCATGAACATCGAGTTGCAACCGGCGAATTCACAACTCCAACCGCTTACAGTTCCGGCGAGCCAGGTGCGCGTGCAGGGCATCTTCCGCGGGTTGCTCAGACCCAGTAATTAGCCACAAAAAGCCACAAAAATCGCAAAATCAGAAACTTCTTAACGGCATCGCTGTAGAGCGTTGTAGCCAGTTGTCTGCGGGATAGTTTGCGCCGGCGCTGATGAGGTGAAGAGTGTAGGCGTGACGCGATCGTAGCGATTTGTTTTCGAAGCTACGATGGGGGAGTAGTCCGTGCAACAGGATCAAGCTGCCTTTTGAGACTTCAAGTGGCACGAGTTGATCTTCGGGCCATGGTCCAGTGTCGAAGATCTCAAACTTCATTCCTTCAGGCGAGCGCACCCAGCGTGATTTGAGTCCGCTGCGATGACCACCGGGTATGGCCCAAAGACAACCATTCTCGATCGTCGCATCCTCGAGCGCGAACCATAGACCAACGATGTCGATCGGATCCGTGTACAGGAACGTGCTGTCCTGATGGCATGTCACTTCACCTCCGATGTTTGGCTGTTTGAAGATGTACATTGACTGTAGCAGTAGAGGATTCTTCATTCCGATTGCCGTCGCGATGTCTTTGATCTGCTCACTGCGCGAGAAGCGTTCGAACACTGGATCGAGATCGTGTAACGCGTGTCCGATCTTGTTGATCGACTTCTCCTTCTCATACTTCAACGTCCCATCCGCATTGAAAGCGTTCTCTTCGAAGAAGAACCTGATCTTGTCGCCCGAGGTTAAGAAGTAGTCATCGGTCGTTCGATTCTGCTCGTGTGTCGAGAAGATTGATACGATTTCGGCCGGATCGAATTCATGGACCATCTCTGCCGCCCGCTTGCGCAGTTCGTCACAAGTGGCTGTATCGACAAACCCATCTATCACGAGGAACCCATTTTCAAGGTATTCCGCGACTTGTTCTCTTGAAATCGACATCAGATTTTAAGCTTCGGCAGAACTTGTGTGATTACTCTCACTCTTATATAGTAAGCGGCCTCTAGACTGAAGCTCTTAGTGTTGCTCTGCATTCCTCGTCTGCGAGTGCTGAGGTTTAGCCTTCCGTTCTGCGGCAACAGAAGGTTCATCGTCCTAACAACCCAACAATTGAAAGGTGAGAACAGATGTCCCTACGAACCTCCCTTAAGGTCCTCTTACTACTCCTGGTCCTCGGCGTAGTCACATATCTCCTTACTCGACCTTCTGAAGTCGGTCATGCTCAGACAGGCGGATTCGATCGCGCGCAATACGCGAACGATAGACCTGTCGGCGAGCTCGAAGGTCAGGATGTGCTCCCGGACTCAGGCGAATTCAACGTGATGATCGAATTGTTCGATGAACCGACATCAAAAGTCTATGCTCAAGCTCTGGGTAATCGGAGTGACCGCGCTGCCAATCCGCAACAGCGCGCCGCTGCTCAAGGCGCAGCACGCTCCCAAATGGTGCGTATCAGAGGAGCGCAGCAGCGTGTGCTCGCGCACCTCGGCAACTTTGGTCAGAGGGCAAAAACGCTTTACCGAGTGCAGACTGCTTACAACGGTATCGCCGCCCGTATCGACGCCAGTATCCTCCCGCAACTCAGAGGTAATGCTGACGTTAAAGCGGTACACGCACTTCCGATCCATTACATCGAGAACTCCTCGAGCTTGCCCTTTATTAAAGCGGCCAGTGCGTGGGCTGCGACAAGCGGCAACTCGGGTGACGGCGTAAAGATTGCCGTTATCGATACCGGTGTTGACTACCTGCACGCGAACTTTGGCGGACCAGGTACTGCCGCCGCATTCGCTGCAAACAACCGAAACATCATCGAACCTGGCACTTTCCCAACCGCGAAAGTCGTCGGTGGAATGGACTTTGCCGGAGATGCTTACACCGGCGCGAACGTGCCAATTCCGGATCCGGACCCGCTCGATTGCAATGGACACGGCTCTCACGTTGCCGGCAGCGCCACGGGATTAGGTGTCAATGCGAACGGTACGACTTTTCTGGGTCCCTGGGATGGCTCTGTACCTTTCGGTTCTTTCAGCATCGGTCCCGGCGTCGCCCCGAGAGCGCAACTTTACGCATTGAAAGTCTTTGGTTGTACCGGCGGCACCGGACTCACTACGCAGGCGATCAATTGGGCGGTCGATCCTAACGGTGACGGCGATCCTTCGGATCACGTCGACGTTATCAACATGTCGCTTGGTTCAAATTTCGGCACTTCAACTGACGCGAGCGCAACAGCCAGCACTAATGCCTCTCTGGCGGGCGTAATCGTTGTCACTTCCTCTGGCAACGCGGGCGACACGCATTACATTGTGGGAAGCCCATCCACCTCAGCGCGCGCGATTAGCGTGGCAAATATTGTTGACTTTGGCATCCAGCAAGCTACCACGACGATCACCGCGCCTGCTGCAATTGCTGGAAACAAGCAATCTCTCCCCGCCGCCTTTAACCCGTTGATAAGCACACCGACAACCGTCAGCGGCAGTGTAAAACTCGCAAACGACGGATCGACTGATCTGTTTCCGGGGGCGGCCCCAGGCTCAGTGGGGACAACTACTGACGGGTGCCAAACATTCGCGCCCGGATTCTTTACCGGACAAATCGCGCTCGTGGATCGAGGAGGTGGCTGCGGCTTCACCTTTAAAGTGAAGAATGCCCAGGACGCGGGAGCGACTGGCGTAATCGTTGGCAACAACGTCGCCGGCACAATCTCGATGGGTGGCTCCGATCCCACGATCACCATCTTGTCGTTGTCGATCACGCTGGCAGACACAAACGCGATCAAAGGACAACTTGGGACCGGCGTGAACGCCACATTGAGTTTTAATCACCTTGGCGACACTGTCAGCGGCAGCACATCGCGTGGTGTGCGACGCAACGACACGGGTACCAAGCCTGACATTTCTGCGCCGGGTACTTCCATCGTCTCCACTGGGATCGGCACCGGCAACTTGTCCGCAACCATTAGCGGAACTTCGATGGCGTCTCCGCATGTGGCCGGCGCGATGGCTCTCCTGCGTCAGTTGCATCCGACGTGGACAGTGGAAGAGTTGAAAGCCCTCGTGATGAACACCGCCAATCACGATCTATTTTCAGGCATCAACGGTACGGGATCTAAGTTTGGAGTTGCTCGAATCGGTGCAGGACGCATAGACCTCGCGGACGCAAGCAACGATGATGTCATTGCCTACAACGATGATGCTTCGGGTGGGGTAAGTGTTTCCTTCGGCGCTCCTGAAGTGGTTGACACCGCGAGTGTGATCAGGACAGTTCGCGTCGCAAACAAAGGTTCGGTTGATGCGACCTACGCACTCTCTTACGTGGGTATGACAGACGTGCCCGGCGTGAGCTATTCGTTCCCGGACGGCCCGAACGTCACGGTGCCTGCCGGTGGTTCGACGACATTTCGCGTCGAGCTGACGGCGGATGCCTCAGCGATGAACCATCCGCGCGATCCGACGATGGCGTCTACGCAAGGTAATCCGCCTAATCCGCGTCATTACCTGAGCGAGGAATCGGGTTATGTCACGTTGACGCCTGCCAGCGGTACCGCACTTCGTTTACCGTTGTATGCGGCTCCGCGTCCCGCTTCAAATATGACAACCGAGCATAATTACATTTTGTTCACCGGACCGACAGGGTCGACTAATGTCGGTTTGACAGGACAAGACCTCGAAACTGGGCCAGCTTTCCCGGTCGATGAGATCTCACTGGTTAGTGCTTTCGAGTTACAGGGAACTAGCCCAGCCACCATACCGGCTACGAGTTTTGCGAGTAACGCTGACTTGAAGTCAGTTGGCGTAACTAGCGATTACAAGGCCACGAACTCGGTCATCCTCCAAACCAAAATTTTCTTCGGCATCGCCATGCATGGCAAATGGTCGACTCCGAGTGACGTCCAGGTCAATATCTTCATCGATCGAGACCGGAACGGTACTGATGATTTTCAGATCATCAACACCGCTTTTGCGGATGCGCAGGGAAATGCGTTTGACGTCTTCATATCCGCGCGTCGTCCGGCGCCGTTCACTGCCGGATTCACAGTGGATAGTTTCATCAACAACCTCAACGCCGCAGTCGACACTGTTCCCTACAACACCAACATGATGGTCATACCGGTGACCGCTCAATTTATCGGTTTGACTACGGCGGATGCGAAATTCAACTATCGCATCACCACCACGAGTCGTGGGTTCGGTGGCATCATCGATACGATGCCAACTCGCACGTACGATGCTGCTAATCCCGGCTTCGATGTGACCGGTGGCGTTCAGGGCGCGACGATTTATCGCGACCTGGATGGTTTAAGTATTCCCGTCAACTACAACAAGGCAAACTTCCTGGCAAACGGTTCTCTCGGTCTGCTGTTGTTGCACCATCACAACGCGTTCGGAGCGCACGATCAGATTTTGAGCGTGCAGGAACCAACTGCGACTACGGTCACCGTCGATGCCGCTTCCGGTGTTTACAGTGATCCGACTACGTTGAGGGCAACCGTCAGCCCGTCCACTTATCTCGATCAAACTATCTCCGGTAACGTGCAGTTCTCGGTTGATGGTAATCCGGTGGGCGCTGCGGTCGCTGTGAATTCGAGCGGCGTAGCAACAACGTCGTACACCGTGGATGTGCCGGCTCGACCACACACGATCACGGCAGCATTCACCAGTACTAACTCTGCGTTCCTGAATAGCAGCAACACGGGAACGCTGACGGTGTCGAGAGAGGATGCTGATGTCACTCCGGCCGCTGCGAATCCTTTTGCCGTTAAGGTGAATGCGCCTGGAGGAACCGGTGGGCCAGTTACGCTTTGCTTCGACATGAATGAAGTGAGCGATGGTAGTCCCGGAAACACCAGCAACATTACGAGCGTGACTGTGAGCGTCACTCCGATTGGAAGTGGCGTGGCTGTTCCCGCGGGTGCTGCGATATTGAGTGGTGGCGGCGTGGGCGCAACGCGCACGGCGTGTGTAACTCTGAATAATGTTCCCGTGAATGTTTATGATGTAACGCTGACAATTAATGGGAGCTTTTATCAGGGCACTGGCAGCACTGTGCTCACGGTCTACGATCCATCACTCGGATTCGTGACTGGTGGAGGTCAACTGATTCACAACGGCTTTAAAGCCAGTGTCGGTGTGAATATCAAGTACCTGAAGAGCGGTAACGCTCAAGGGTCGCTGCTTTACATCGAACATAGACCAACCGGCGACGTTGTGGTTAAGAGCAACGCGATCGGCACGATGGCAATTGTGGGAGGTGAAGCGCTGCCGACAGGAAAAGCCACAGTCAATGGCGGCGGTAATCACAGCTTCATCGCCCGGATCATCGATAACGGTGAACCCGGATCGACTGATCGATTTGGTCTCCGAGTCACGGGACCATCGGGGAACATCCTGCTCGATCTGACCTTTGATCCGGTTCAACTGTCAGGTGGCAACTTCTCCGTGCCGAAGCTGACTGGCAAGTAACTACTCTTGTCACCTTAAAAATAGAAAGGCGGCCCTTTCGGGGGCCGCCCTTCTTTTTAGTTCGCGCGCTGGCGTTAAAATAAGTTTACTTGTCTGACTTGCCACAGTTGGCAGCCGTCCACTTCTCGCAATCCTTTTGGCTCGCCGGCCCGAAGACCTGGCTGTAGATTGCAGGAAAAACGTCGCCCTGCGGGATCACTTTACAGTCTTCATATTTCTTGCCGGTGCTCGCTGTGAGTGCGATCACGATATAGCCTTTTAATCTTTCGTCTTGCTTGTCGGCCATGAGTATCCTCCTTCTGCTCTTAAGGTGGTTTAAGTAAGGCTCGCGAGCGGCGGGCCTCGCGGGCAGGGGCGAAGGGAATCAATCGGCACGATATGCCGACGCTCTTCCGATGTCAACGCATCGACTGCGTGTTGCTGCGAGTCGTGTCTTAAAGGTATTTTAGCCGGCGCGGCTTAAAGCGGATTCACGCAGATAAGAACACGGGAGTTCTATGAAAATAATTGCGGTCTTACTTCTCTTCGCGATTCACTGCCACGCGCAATCAAGTGATCGAATTCAACGGACGTGGAAAGGTCCCGACGTCTCGGCTATTTGGGGCTTGCTCAAGGAAGAGGAAAAGCGACCGAGTCCTAAACCGCAGAGTCGCAGTAACCCGATGAGGTTTACGCCAGCCGCTGATTCAGGTGTTGCGAGAGCCCTGGCGGATGCGTTTGGAAGTTCGGCCGAACAACGTGCATCGTTGCTCGAAGCGTTCACACAGATCAAACAAGGTTACGAAGTTGAAGTCGCGAAGGAAGGGAAGTCGAACAATCTCGCTGCCGCGATGACTTTTTTCATCGCGGCTAATGTTGCCGCCTATCACCAGACCGAACTGCCCTCCGATGCCGACACAGACAAACTCTTTGTATCGCTGCAACAAGCAATGGCGCAAATTCCAGCATTTGCTGCTATGGCAAACGCTGAAAAGCAACAGCTGCACGACTGGCTTGTTTACATGGGTGGTTTTTCGTTGACGAACTACACGGACGCAAAACAAAACGGGGACGCGCAAGGACTGGCGACGATCAAAGACTTTGCTGACTATTCGATGCGGATCGTTCTCGGTGTTGAAGGTGCAAAAGTGAGTCTCGCTGGAAGTCGGCTAAACGTTTCAGCGCCGCCGGTAAGCGCTACTACGACTGTCAACAATCAGATCATCGGTGCATGGACTTTTGCATCCTCAGCGACATATGGCGGAGTGATGCGTCTCAGATACATCTTCAACGCCGATGGAACTTACAGCTTCAAGTCAGAACGCAGTTACCAGGTGCGGAAATGGTGGACCATCGAAGAGACTGGTTCGTTTGCAGTAAACGGGGATTCACTAACAATCACGCCGCGAACGAGCAAAGCGACTCTGCGAAGTCTCGAAGGGGTGGTCCAGGAGACGCGCCCTAATCAGCTGGAGAAAGTCACCTATAAATGGACCACACACTACTTCGAAGGCATCCGCGAAACCAATCTCGTGCTGCAACCACCCTCGCCGACGAATCGTGATGGAGTTATCGGCGGCAACAGCCTCTTCCCCAACGCCTACCTCTACACGCAGGGCGACCGCCTCGAGTGGCGGTTCTAAACGTTGAAGATACAAAGCGGTCTGACTGTTAAGCCGGCCAATCGGCCGCCTTCATAATTGCGCCGTTTGTTGTACAAACTTACGTGGAACCGGCTGCCGGAGTTGAACCGGCGACCTTCTAATTACGAATCGAGTCAATGCAGGAATAGCAAGTAAGCTCAATTCAACAGGTTGCAGCCACAGCGGTTTTACTAAGGTTTTTAATGCTTCTATACGCAGCTTTATCGCTTCCTAGTGCACTTATCTAAATTCGCGTCACAACTACGTCACAAGGAAAACTATTGGTGGTGCTGGATTATGCGCGGACTGCGGGGCGTGCCGATTGAAAAGATCGTTGACGATGGATTTGGATTAGACATTCTGATTCTTGGCAGATTGTAACTACGCTCTCTGCATCGCGTTCCGCCTGACCGTGATCAAACTCCGCGAGTACAATAGTCTGCTCTTCGATCTCACGGGTAGCCAAAGAAAGTTAGCACGAAGCAGGAAAGTTCTCAAAAAGAATCTAAGAATACAGCATCGGAAGCCCTGGCAGGCGAGGGTGGACACGCTCAAGAGTCTCGGAAAGAGGAAGAGAGTTGCGCCAGTGACGAAAGCGAAGTAGTTGCACGAGTGAGCATCTTCACGCTGACCTATGCTTCCCTGAAGCATAATGGGCGACTGTTTTTGGGCAGAAATCCATCAGCCGTTATAATTTTCCTAAACTGTATGGGATATAGCGAAGCGACTTTGAAAAAGCTCTTTGCGCTCTCTGGTAATCAATGTGCATTCCCAGATTGCGAGGCTCCGATAGTCGACGATGAGAGCGGGATCGTCGTAGGAGAAATCTGTCATATTAAGGGTAAGAGTCCGAAAGGCCCACGTTATGATCGGAATCAGTCGGCAGCAGAACGCAACGGTTATGAGAACCTGCTTCTGATGTGCGATCCACACAACAAGATCGTCGACCACAAAGACACTCGCCACAAATTTCCCGTACAGGTATTGAGAGAGTTTAAGAGAAAACATGAGGATAGGTTTCGACGCAAGCTGATTGATCCTCGGGTCCCGGAGCACTTTTACTTCAACCGCGTAAACCAGATTCAAATGGATCGCTTCGTTAACCATTTTCGCAATGTCGAGGGATCGGTCATCACGTCCCACAACCAAAGCGGTGGGCAGAATGCGCATCAAATCACAAACAATTTTTACAACTTGGGATCGAGTGACAAGCAACAGCTTGTGGAGAAATGGCGTAGGATGATCACGGTGTCCGAGCGCAAATACAAGAGTGGTAAAGAGCCAGGCGTTTCGTTTGCAGAGATTATTCAACGACAGCCTGACTACCTGGCGTTAGAACCTCTACTCTCTACTGAAGCCATGACAGCTCTGAAGAACGACAGGGTTGGTAGAGCGCCGGTGATGGTAGGCAAGGTTGACGGGAAGAAATTCAACAATCCACCTGACGCTTTGAAGTCAATCTTGGCAAGCGAACTGATGCGTCTGCAATTACTGCCAGACTTGGGCGCGGCCTTAATAAGACAGCAACCGCCGCTTGATATCACATTCGACAAAAGCGGTAATGGGTTTGTGCATCGTTTTCGAGGTGAATCACTTGACCGGCGACAAGTAGTAGAGTGGAAACTGTATCGCGTCGCTATCACTAGCCAAACTAGCACCGTGACACGCTTGAAAATTGAGCACGTCTGCCTGAAGGGGGGAGACGACTACAGTAATCTTTTTCTAAGAGTAATGGGAGATCCGAGCGTGACTGAATTTGCACTTCACCCAGGAGATCCGCACTTGTGGGATGTAGTTGAGAAACCAGTTGGAAGTGATTGGGTAAGAATAACCCACTGTGTAAAAACTGTACCGGCCCTCCTGCTTCAGGTTCCGTGCGAATTCAAGATAACAGCAAGTCGTGATCAGGGGTTGGGTATTAGTAAGTTAGTCCAGCTTGATGTGGATCAATCTAACAACAATGAGTTGGAGTTTCGACTCACTGACAGTTAGGTGCTTGGAAGCCTGCCACATAAATTCTTGTGGCAAGCTCCGACACAATTCGCTATCAATTCATTGTGGAGCCGCACCTCTGGGCTTTGTAAATATTGACTTACGTAGGGTTTTGGCTTACAAGAAGAGCCGTTCGACAACCTCATCACGGAAAGCGCATTCGACCGAACCTCCCGAGGATGCCAACGCGAAAACCTCGAAAAGGCAAGCAGCGCCGGAAGCTAAGGCCGCAAGCTAAGATCGCAGGCCATGCTCGGCCCGCGCGCAGTTCTAGCAAAACACATCAGAAGCGAAAAAGCACAGCGAGTCCAAAGCCTAAGCAAAAGCCGTTGTCCGTTGCACAGCGGTTTTGGCAAATTCGCGAACTCCTGCCAATAATTGAAAATGCGTCGTACTTTGATCTAAGCAAAGATTTAAAGAAACTTCTCGGCGCGTTTCAAAAGTCTACGAAAACAGGTGTGCCAAAAATTGAGGGTTGGAGTTTCGTACTACATCCAAAGGTTGTTGGCGAAATCACCTCGGAAGCGAAAAAGATTGAGCGTTATATTCTAACGATCGATACGCGCGTAAGTAGTGTTTACTTTCCGGTGAGAAAGTTCCTTGAAGAGCTCGAAAGCAACGTAACTTCCTATTACTCTGGGGGCTGGGCAGATTTTCTTTGTGACATACAAATGGACGCAGAGAGTTTTAACCGATTCCATGAGCGTCTGAAAAATGTTCTACGCGATAGTCCACTGTCAAATATAGAAGAGAATATCGAAAATGTATTATCTATCTTCCGAGTTACAGGGACTAAAGTGCTTTGTAGCAGACAAGTCGACTCTTTTCCAACTCCTTCTTATGATGCGATTGAAGCAATACGACGAGAACCTTTGAAGTTGGAGACGCTTCATCGAAATTATCTTTCGCCTGAAGCGCTTCGCCTGTTTGGAAGCGAAAGCAAAATCAATTCTTACCTTCAGACCTTGAAGTCGAACGGTATAATCGTTTGCTACAACTTAACATTTGACTTCTCGTATGGGATTTCTCGTGACTACGTGCCGATGATTTTGGGCACAAGACGAGAGGCGTCAATCCAGATGAAGAATTTGCTTACAAAGGCAAAGAAACATCCGACCCTTTTGAAACCGGTCGAAGAATTGCTCGAAGTGGAGCTGTTTTCAGGAGGTGATGCTGCCGAAAAAGAGATTAGCTATTTTTCTATTAATAGCTACGACTATCCGGGAGAAAGAACCGAGTGGAAGAAAAACATATACGAAAGTACCCAGTTCGATGTCAATTTATACAACTATCCCCTCGAAGGTGTCTTAAACGAAACTCCGATATATCTTTCGGATTTGCCTGAGTTTATTGATAAAGCAAATGAATACAAGCTTGGATACAAGGACAGGAAATTATTTATCGGATGGGCTAACCACCCCTTATTACAGGAGCCTCCCAAAATCGCCCTCTCACAGTCTGGGCTTGCACGACATGGGTTGACTTTGGGAGAGCCTGGTACTGGAAAAACGAACGCTGATTTGGTTGTAGCCGTAGCAGCCTGTGATGTTCTGAATAGCGTAGTAATTCTCGACTCGTCTGGTTCAATTGCAGGGAAAGGAGCTGGTTCCGAAAAGTTTAAGTCCATTCCGGTTCAAATGGAAACAGCCCAGGCAGATATCAAAAGGCTTGTGGCAAATGATGGCTTTTTTCTTGTTGAGCCAGATAAAGAAATCGTTGCTGACGTCTTTTCTCTATTAATACAAGCTATCGGTAACGTACCTAACGCGACAAGCGGGAACGAGCCACGCAAGATAACTAGGCTATTGTTAGTCGAGGAAGCAGGACAGGTCGTGGGCCGAGAGGGACAACAGCGAGAAAACGTCACTAAGCTTAACCAACTACTTGTCGAAGCCTACAGAAAGGGTTGGTGTATTTGGCTCTCTACTCAATACCCGTCATGGCTGGGTTACGATAAAGACAGTGCGCTACAAATGTTAAAGTCACTAGAGAACCGGCTCATTCTAAGGCTCAAAGACGATTTCGAGATAGGTTTGCTCCTCGATGCTCTGAGGACCGACAAAAGCTTTAGCCCGGAAGACGTCAGCTATTTTCAATCAACTGTGCGCGACCTATCGCTAGGTGAGGCCCTGTTTCGAGGAGTAGAAGTAAAAGATACCTTGCCACTGATTAAGGTTAAAATACAGCAACTTTAGGTCCGTCCCGTTCAGGAGATATTAACCGATGCATGAATTAAGCGAATCTACACCCCGAAACAATGATCTAGGATTGGAAAAGCTGACAGCAATGTGCGTTGACTGGTCGTGGATTGTGAGCCTCGCCCAGCGATGTGAAAGCATTTGGAATAAGTCAGGGCGCGATGCAGCAAAGCAGTTCGCGACCAGTGAGATAACAGTAGAGGTCTTAAGGAAAGCTCTCGCAGCGGGAGATGCGCTAGTTAGAACCAAAGTGTTGCACATGATGAGTCTTTGGAAATCAAATGAGGTATTGGCGGATTTGACCGCGGCGTTACGTAGTGATCCATGCCCAATAGTTAGGCATGAGGCAGCTTATTTTCTGGGGATTACTCGTGACCCAGCTGCCATATCGGCGTTGGGTCATTCGTTGATTAATGATGCCGATGAACTCGTTAGACATGAAGCAGCGGAAGCGTTAGGTGAAACCGGCTTAAAGGAGGGACTGATTTGGCTGGAACAGGCACGAACAGATGTTAGCCCGTTAGTCCGAAAAACGGTTGAGATTGCGGAAACTTACATTGGTCTAAGTTCTTCGGAAAGGCAGAGGAACTCCTGATATAGTTTGGTGACATAGCCGGCCCGCTCGATGCCTGCATTTTTTACATTGGAAACTAACAACAGAAAGACACGATGAGTTTGTAGATTCCGTTTGCAAGCCAAATCCAGCCATACAATTGCGCTGGCGATGTTAGACCGTTTCGATGGGATGGCGCTATAGAAAGAGTTTCAGTCCGCTACCGGGTATCCGTCTAAACTTCTCACCACGCGGAATTAGCACTTCTGTCGGTGTTGGTCCGGTCCGTTTTTACGTTGGCTCCCAAGGTGCGGCGGTGACAGCGCGCGTTCCTGGGACCGGCATTTCCTACAGACAACCCATTCATTTGCCGCACTCGGCAACTGAGCATCCGCCGCATACGACCAATCAACCGGCGATCCCTGAAGCTCCAACACCCACTGCATCGAAAACGACGGAGATTCAGAGCGCCAGCACCGCCACGCTCACAAGCGAGGGCCTCGAACCGGTAAAGCAGCTCCTGATCACTGCCCAAGATGAGCGGGCCAAATTGCTGCCAGAACTCAGGGAAGCAGAGAATGATGCTGCACGTTTGGGATCCAAACACGAACGTTGGAAGAACGGCTGGTTATTCAGGCGTCTGTTCAAGGGTTACTTTGCGCGACTCAGCGAAATGTCAATGGAGGCAACCGACAAGAAAGCTGAACTTCAAGAGCAAGAGCGACTCTCTCGCCTGGCTACTGAATTTGACTTACCTCAGAACCTTAAGGACGCCTTCGGCCGGGTATGCGATGCGGCGGCAATGCTGTCCCGCTCACAACGCATCTGGGACACAGTATCCTCCACTTCGACTGATCGCTACCGCGAACGTACTACAGCGTCTCATAGTATTCAACGGAAACCAGTCGCCATCTCGCTGGGCTCTTCCGATCTCATAGAAACCTCGTGGAAGATCCCTCATTTAATGAATGCAAACGGTGGTGAGATGTTTATCTACCCGGCTTTCATCCTGTACCACGTCTCGCATGAAGCTTTCGCCCTCGTCGATATTCGCGACGCCAACTTAGACTACAACACCACTTCCTTTATTGAAGAAGAGGCAATCCCAACTGATGCTCAACTGATCGGTCATACTTGGAAGAAAGCCAACAAGGATGGATCTCCAGATCGCCGATTTGCTAACAACTACCAAATTCCGATTTTGGCATATGGAGATTTTCGACTCACCAGCAAAAGTGGGCTTAACGAGGAGTATCTAATCAGCAATGCGACCGCCGCTCAGGAATTTGCCCAGGCTTGGACCGCATTCAAAAATGCTCTACCGAGGGCCATCGCTTGACAACTCACTGGACCCGAAAGTTGGTCGTGCTTTTGGAACCAAGTACTGGATGGTCCGGCGGATGTACAACACGGACGTTTATTCAAAACGATCTGTTCGGGAAAAACGTATGTGAGTTCCTGCTAATTACTTGTATTTACCGGGCGGCACTCGCTGATTTAACGGCCGTGATAAAGTCCGCAGCCGTTAGTAATCGCAGGAACGGATAGCGTGAATGGAACTGTCGGGCTACGTCTTTCGATGTGGTCATTAGGTCAAGTAGATCCTTATCCCGGCTCACGAATTCTTCGCGGACGTTAGTGATGAGAATCGCCTTTGCTTCCAGCTTCGTTAGAAAGGCATTGACGATGCGGTCATTGATTACCTGGCAGTTTGCGACGGAGTCTCAGCGCGATGCAATACGTCCCGAACTTCGCGATAATTGGCTCGCTCACAAGGAACGATAAGTCTCCATTGAAAACAGCCGCAGTGCTATTCGCGCTGGGCTGTTACGGTTGGCGATTCCTTGAACGAACGGATTGCAGTCAAAGACGACGCGGGGAGTAAGTTCGGGCATCGCCTATTTGTTCCGGCGTCTCTCCTCGCGGATGGTCTTTGGGGTTTGCTTTATGAGGTCGTCGAGTTCTGCTTCTGACATCCCACTTTCATCGAAGCTTCGCGCGATCGGTTCGACGATTTCCTCAAACGGTTTCTGAGCGAGAACCGCCGTTTCAAGCAGTTCCAAAGCGGCGGCCTCCACGGTAGTTCCTTGGCGCTTCGCTGCCTCTTCGATGGCGTGAACTGTATCAGGATTGCTTATTTTGACAACCAGACTCTGCATAGTTACGAATACCGACCCGCTTAATTTAGCACACTGTTTAGCTCAATAAATGTGTCAAACTCACTTATCCACAACCCTTCATGTCAAAGTCAAAATCTCCTATAATCCCTGATTTTGAAGACGGCGAACTCACCCAAGAGGCTATCGGACTATTATTTTCCTCAGAAGCCTATAAGTCCAGACTTTCCAATCTAGAGGAGCTCATCACTCGGAGAGAGCAAAACATCATAAATGTTTTTGGTCCCACACTGGGTGGCAAGTCAATGATGATACGACAGTGCTCCTTTAATCTTCGACCTCGTTTTGGATTTAGATTCCTGTGGTTCGATGTCCCTAGATTGGAACATCCAAGATCGACGGTTGAGACTTATATTAATGTCTACGGAAAAGGTAAAAGCGACTTTCGTATAGTCGCGGTCATTAATGACGCCGAAGGTATCACCTTAAAGGAACTGCGCCTCATCACTCTACGCTTGCTAAATTGGAAACGAGTGAAGAGCGTGATTTTATTGTCCCGTCAGGCGGTCCCGCTACCTAATGTTTTTCATTTCGAAGTTCCTCCTCCAGAAGGAAAGTTGTACGGACTTAGAGAGCAGATAGTAACCCCACAGAAACAAATTATTTCTGCACTTGCACCTATTATCATCACAACAAACGAGGCAATTATTAAGAAGCTAAAGCGTGAGCCTGCTGGCCTGTACAAGCTTTCCTCCAGACAATTTGAAGAGGTTATTGCGGACCTCTTAAAGGGCATGGGTATGGAGGTAGAGCTAACACCCGAGACGCGGGATGGGGGAAAAGATATTCTTGCCTATTTACAGACCCCTCTCGGTAAGATTCTGACCCTGGTTGAAGCTAAAAGACATGATAAACAACGGCCAGTAGGTGTTGGCCTGATTCGAACTTTATATGGCACCTTAGAAGACCATCAGGCAACAAATGCCATGCTTGTGACAACCTCCCGCTTTGCTAAACCAGCGCAGCTATTTCAAGAACGCCATAAATACGAACTAAGCCTTAAAGACTACAGTGATGTTGTCTCTTGGATATTGAACCATAGGTCCCGTTAGCTGTAATACGTGGCTCAGCAACCAGAAATCTCTAGAAACTCGTGGCTGTAATGCGGGACGGTTACATGACTAGCAAGCTGGATGAGAGTATTAATCTCTACAAGCGTGAGAAGGTGAAGATGATAACAGGTGATGAGTCTTAGAGTTTTGCTCTTCTGGTTCGTGGTGCTCGATATGTTAGCTTGTTGTTCTCTTTCCAGACTTCTTTCTCAATTACATTACCCGCAGCGTCAACTCTACTCATTTCGCCTTTCAGTGGGCACGTGCCCTTTTCAGTATGAATCGCGTAAAACTCTGAAACCGGTCTCTTCTCAGTGCAATTGACGACTAGTGGTATGCCGCAAGTTTTACACACGAGGTTAGGCGCTGTTAAGAAATCAGCTTGTTCCATAGCGTTTGACACTATGTCAAAGAGATAATACCTGTCAACCCTCGGTTTTTGTGCAACGATCTGACCGATCTTGCCGAGCGGTTAGCGTGTGCTGGTGAGCCCTGTCCTTCTCCGTTTGTCGCTCCGTTTCGTCCTGCCATCGATGAATCCTTTCCAGCTCCGCCGCGGGGCAGTTGTGCGATTGATTTGATGATTTGGTCAACACTTACCATCGCGCTGGAATTGTATCAGAGCCGTTTGTGGCCAGAGCCTCTCGAGTTTCATCTCTCAGAATGTAGCTTGGCCTGGATATCCCTCTTGTGTCATGGCGCCAACCTTAAGAACGCTTGCGCTTGGACCGTCCTATCAAGAACGTTCACGGCTCCTTTGGGCTCGCAGCGCGAGCGCGTTGTCGGTGAGTTCAGACGCTCGTTCGGTGGCAATGGCTCGGAGTTTTTTCCACTGATCTCCGGTTAAATTGCCGTCGGCTAATAATTGAAAACCTTGTGTGACCAGGTACTGCGCGCGGACGAAATGCTCCAATAAGAGGCGCTCGGATTTGGACAAATCGTAGTTGGTATTGAGTCTCTCAAGCGCAGCCTTCCGGCACCACTTATGCGCCGTCAGCTTGCTGCCGGCGATCTGTTTTTGGATGCCAAGCCAGGCCTCATCGGTCAGTCGAAAACTGATCGTGTGCGGGTAGTCGGTAACGCGCTTTCCCATGTTGTTTACTCCTCAATGGTCCTCGAATCTGCGTTTGCAAATGCAGACGCGATGTTTGCGCCTGCAAACGGCAAACCGCGATCTCCAGCATCCACGTAAGTAGACGCAGCAAACGTCAAGTTTGCGTGCGTGTGCACCTGAAGGGGTGACGTGTCAAATAAAATCAGGTGCAAAGCACCTTCGTTCGCTTTCATGGGCTCCTGATGTAATCAGAATTGATCGTTTCTTCGGCTGATTTGTGCGCCTTTACTTCGGGCTTTGATGTCCGTCAGTTAGGTTTTTTCGGCGGTATGATCTCGACCCAGTCCGGCATTTCCCGGTTGTCTAGGCGTGGCTTTCGATCGAGAATAATCTCGCGCGATTCGCTCAGATCGTAATCACGATCAAGGTCAGGCATCGGGATTTTAATTGTGCGGATCAGACCTGTTTCCCCGTCTTCCCATTCCCATGTAAACGTCTTCGATTTGTCTTCCATTGTTCTCGGTCTCCAGTTTAATTTCGGCGTGCTTGGCGCGTCCGTTCGTTAGATAAAGGCCGAATCTGCAAAGGTGACGCCAGCGGTATCAAAGGAGCGTTGGAATACTGCGAGGGAGTTGTGGGAGTGAGGCGTGATCGAGGTCTTTAGAACCCAAAGAAATAACAACCTAGATGCGCGAAGCGCAGTGCGTCGTCGCCTTTGGACCGCACCGACACCTAGGGAATAACGAGTGTCACAACCTGTCACACTTCGTCACAAAGTGTCACACTCTGTCACAATTGTGACACCTGCCGTTTGCCGTCAACCGATTCAGATCTCCGGCTGTCTTACATGGGCCAATCAGGGAATCGGTAGCATGGTATGACAAGTGCCGTGGCTGCTGTTGAGTCTGACAGTTGAACGAATGCTACAAGAACAGAAACAAACTTCGAGAAGGCCGCTTCATCCGTCAGCGTCATTGATGACGCCGGAACAGTGCGCCGAATTTCTGGGGATCAAAATAAACACCCTTTATGTGATGAAGTCTCAAGGACGTATCCCGTACCGCAAGGTTGGTCACCTCTTGCGCTTCGATTTTGACGAGATTGTCGAATGGACGAAGGACAACGAGAAATGACCGTTGGTAAGGACCGCAAGGCTCGGGTACTATTCGGTCAAACCTTCGCTGTGGCTGCAACCGCCGAACGGAGGTGATGTCCTTTGACAGTTAAGAAGCGTGGTGGCCGCTGGTATTTTGATTTTCAGATTAGAGGCGCCAGATATCGCGAAGCGATACCGGAAGCGCGTACGAAGTTTCAGGCAGAACAAGCTGAAACCAAGGCGCGTGATCAGGTGTTTCAGGGAACCTACGGTACGTCACAATTAGGCAATCAAGACTTAGGCCAGTTTGTGAGTGAGACGTATTTGCCGTGGGCCAAAGCGAACAAGCGCACTTGGCGCAATGACGAAATCATTGCGAATCAGTGGACAGAAATATTCAGAGGGAAGGCGTTGCGTGAAGTCTCGCCCCTGGCGATTGAAAAATGGAAACGTGATCGTGCTCAGTCTATTACCAGGCGCGGCACAACTCGCAGTCCGGCATCTGTGAACATGGAGCTTGCTGTACTGTCTCGAATCTTCGCCCTCGCGATGGAGTTGGAACAGGCAGTATCCAATCCTTGTCGCAAGGTGCGAAAGCTGCGAGTGGACAATCAACGCAACCGCTACTTATCGGCTGATGAGGAAACGCGATTGATGGCTCAGCTCAAAGGCAGACGCAGGCACCTGTACCCGCTAGTTGCACTGGCGCTTGGTACGGGAATGCGTCGCGGTGAGTTGTTAAATCTATCGTGGCGGCACGTCGATTTTCTGCGCGGCGTCATTCATGTAGTCAACACAAAGACTGCGCGCGATCGGATCATCCCGATGAGTCAAAGCGTGAGACAGGTTTTAATAGAGCAACGCGAGACTCAAAAGGGGGATCTCGTGTTCGCTTCGAGGCGGATTGCTAAGAGGCGCATGGATGAAGGTTTGGTGGATGTGAAGAAGGGGTTCGTCGCGGCGTGCATGGACGCCGGGATCGCTGACTTTCACTTTCACGACCTGCGTCACACGTTTGCGACGCGATTAGGTGATGCAGGATGCAACGTCACGACGATTGCGCGGTTGTTGGGCCATTCAAACATTCAGATGTCTATGCGGTACACACACGCATCTGATGACACTCTGAGAAATGCGGTTGAATACGCTCAGAACGGCCGCGTCACAAATATGTCGCAAATAACAGAACAGCCACTCACGCGAGTGGCTGTAAATACTTGATTCTATTGGAGCCGGCTGCCGGAGTTGAACCGGCGACCTTCTAATTACGAATCAGACGCTCTACCAACTGAGCTAAGCCGGCTAAGGCGTGAATATCAAGCGGAAACGCTGTTGCAATATACGAATGCCGAGTTTGCAGTGTCAAGCAGGACGGATCGAACCTACAGGAGGGATGGTATGCCGAAAGATCCAACTAAGAATATCGATAGATATAAGATTCGTGGGGGTGTTATTAACGAGTACGAGTATCACGAGAATCAGCAGGCGTTGGCCCACGATGAGTCAAAAGGTGACGGGAAACTGATACCCGGAACGCCACCGGAAGCCAAGGTCGCCGCAAAAGAAAGCAAGCCACAAAAAGGCACAAAAAGCACAAAGACGAAGAAAGCTGCGACGAGTGTCAAAAGACCAGCGAAGAAAGCAGCGAAGAAGGCGACCAAGAAGGCTACTAAGAACTCGCCGAGAGGTGCGAGCGCGAAGAAGTTAGCGGCGCGCAAGGCTGCAAAGAAGTAGTTATTCAGCGATATGTTTGATTCCCCCGGTTTTCCAAAGCTGCGCAGGATTCTGTTTTTACTGCTGTTCGTGGCTGCCGCGGCGCAGGTGTCGTACGCCCAGAAACTTCCCTCGGCCGACAAGATCGTCGACAACTATTTGAAAGCGTCCGGTGGCAAGAAGGCCGTCGGCGCGTTAAAGGATGCGACATACGAGTGGACCATTCAACTCAACGGTCAAGCCATCGGCACTGCGCGCACACAACGCAAAGCACCGGCGTCTGAACGCCTCGAACTCACATTCGGTAACGGCCAGATCATTTCCGCGAGCAACACGCGTTCAGCCTGGGAAATCGGACTCGATCGACAACTCCGAACTCTGACTGGCCCAGAAAGCATCGCGGCAAAACTTCGTGCCGCACTCGACGCTTCACGCCTCGTCAATTTCAAAAAAGCAAACATACTTGCGCGTGTAGTTTCGATGGGCGATCTCGCTTCTGAGCCCGCGTACATCGTTGAGTTCTCGACACGCAGCGGCGCGCGTTTTCAGTATTACTTCAGTGTGAAGACGTCACTGATAACCAAGATCACCGGCGACGTACGAAAGACCAGAGTTCTGTTTGAAGACTATCGACCGGAACAAGGCGTTCAGGAACCACATCGTGTGCGCATGAACGTCGAAGGCTCGGGCGAGCTGACGCTTCAGTTACACAGCGTCAAGTACAACACCGGCATCGACGATCGTGTTTTCGATCCTCCGGCAGCGACCGAGAGTCTCGACGTCACTGCGCTGCTTCGCGAAGTCGAGCAGAACCAGGATGAACTCGAGAATCGTGTTGCGGAATATTCGTTCAAACAAACTGAGACCGATCGCTCGATCGACAGCAAAGGCCAGTTGAAGAAGGAGACGGTGAAGGT
This sequence comes from Pyrinomonadaceae bacterium, assembly GCA_035278765.1. Lineage (GTDB taxonomy): Bacteria > Acidobacteriota > Blastocatellia > Pyrinomonadales > Pyrinomonadaceae > PSRF01. The sequence continues at coordinate 20,387 of DATEIS010000174.1, forward strand.
CTATGAGATTTATCCGCTGCCGAATCGCGAAGCTGTGCAAAAGTTGATCAGCGAGAACGGTGTGCTTCTTTCCGCAGAACGAGCAGCTAAGGAAGATCGACGCATCCAGGAGGAGTTTGCCAAAGCAGAGCGCGACAAGGAAAAGGACGAGAAGAAGGTGGCCCGGCGACGTGCCGAACGCGAGAAGAAAAAGGCAGAGGGCGAGGAAGCGACCGATATCTCGACGTTTCTGAAAGCGTGTGAGTTTGTCTCGCCACGTCGCGAAACACTCGGCGGCCGCGAAGCGATTGTTTTTGACTTTCGTCCACGCGCGGGCTTCAAACCAAAGAACAGCGAAGAGAGTTTGATTGCGAAGTTGATCGGCGTCGTATGGATCGATCCGGTCGACAAGCAGGTGATTCGACTCGAGGCGCGTTTGGCTGAAGGTTTTAAGATGGCTGGTGGGTTGTTGGTTTCGCTGAAGCCGGGCGCCGCCCTCGTGATGGAGCAAACGCGTATGGTGCAGGGCGTTTGGCTGCCGAAGTTGGCCCAGATCAATTTGTCGGTGAAAGTTTTGTTGTTTGGTGGCGGCGATTACAACAAGACGATCGAGTGGAGTGACTACAAGCACTTCTCGGGTGATGTTCAAGACTATAAGATCACTTCGCCTGCGAAACCATAAAGCAGGTTTTAGCCACGGATAACACGGATGGAAGTCAATATAATTGGGGGCGGGTTGGCTGGTGTTGAGGCTGCGTGGCAGGCGGCGCGACTCGGCGTGAGTGTGAATCTTTATGAAATGCGGCCTGTGATGCAGACGCCCGCACATCGCACAGATAAGCTCGCCGAGATCGTTTGCTCCAACTCACTGAAGTCAGACGAACCCGGTACCGCGTCCTATTTATTAAAGGAGGAATTGCGGCAGGGCGGTTCTTTGGTTATGTCTGCGGCGGCTGAGACACGCGTGCCAGCGGGTGCGGCGCTCGCAGTTGATCGGGAAAAGTTTGCCGCACTCATCACCGAGCGCATTGAAAACGAACCTCACATCCGTCTGATTCGTGAAGAAGTCACCAACATTCCGGACGACAGGATCACGATCATCGCTACCGGCCCGTTATCTTCCGACGCGTTGACTGCCGAGATCATGAAGCTGACCGGCAACGATCAAATGTATTTTTACGATGCGATCGCGCCGATCGTCTCTGCCGATTCGATCGATACGTCAGTCGCATTTCGCGCGGCTCGATACGACAAAGGAGGCGACGACTACCTCAACTGCCCGTTCGACCCGGAACAGTATGCACGTTTCTACGCAGAACTACTGGAAGCAAAAAGCGTCCCGTTGCAACGTTTTGAAGAGACTCGCTGGTTCGAGGCGTGTTTGCCCATCGAAGAGCTCGCCCGTCGTGGTGTCGATACACTTCGTTTTGGTCCGATGAAGCCGGTCGGATTACGCGATCCGCAGACCGGTCGCGAGCCTTACGCCGCGGTGCAGTTGCGGCAGGAAAATTTAATGGCTGACGCGTACAGCCTTGTGGGCTTTCAAAATCATCTACGCTACGGCGAACAAGCGCGAGTGTTGCGACTCATTCCCGGTTTGCAAAATGCGGAGTTCCTTCAATTTGGTCAGATTCACCGCAACACGTATATCTGTTCACCACGCGTGCTCAATGCCACAATGCAGGTGCGCGAACGTCCTAACTTGTTCTTCGCGGGACAGATCACGGGAGTCGAAGGTTACGTTGAGTCAGTCGCGATGGGCTGGCTGGCAGGTATTAATGCAGCGCGACTGGCGCTTGCCGAAGAATTGATCGAAGCTCCGGCACGCAGCGCCACCGGAGCCCTTGCACACTACGTTTCGCATGCGGAGGCAAAAAGCTTCCAGCCGGTAAACATCACTTTCGCGCTTTTACCTCCTCTTCCTGAACCTGCAAAGCGCCAGGTGCGTAAAAAGCGAGAGCGCAGACAGATGCAGGTCGATTTGGCCTTGAAAGAATGGGCAGAGTGGCTCGAACGAAATCACACACGACAAGAAATCGCGCAGGCTGGCTGAACTCTGCACTGGCGCTGATCGTCGTCTGTCTCACTATCTGTCTCATGGGGGCGCCCGC
>DATEIS010000175.1:0-4015 GCA_035278765.1 Pyrinomonadaceae bacterium
CGTCCTGTTACCGATTACGGATCAAACTCGCGGACACGGCACGCATACCATCGCGTCAATCTGGCAGGGCTATCTCAAGGAGCTGCTGGAAAACTCGAATCAACAAAGCGACCGGTAGCACCGCGATCACAGGACCTAAAATCCGTTGTCCGCGAGGACTTGCGGGTTCGACTCCCGCCCTCGGCACCACCCCTTAATCCTAAGGTTTTCACGTCTTCCAGCAACTTAGCCCTGGGAATGATCTCAACCCGAAAAGTGAAGATGGGGCTAAGATGGTGACACTTTCAACTAGCCTGCGTTTAGACATCTTGGAACTGCGAGATGTGTGCAGTGCTCTAAGCGTAGACTTCAAAGATTTTGTCCGAGCCTTGGACCTTCGAATCGCGATAAACAGATTGGAGCGTTATTGAGCAACGATCATTCGGCAGCTTCCGATGCTTTACGGCTGCGCAAATGGCATGCGATTTTCGCATATCCGTCAAGTTCCCCATATAACATAGTCGGTGAAAAAGAAGGTTCGGCTTTATCAGCAAAAAACCCTGCTCGTTCTATTGCGCGGCATCCGGGTTGACGCTGGTTTGACGCAGAGCGAGCTTGCATCACGTCTCGATCGAGACCAAACCTACGTTTCCAAATATGAAAGCGGAGAGCGGCGGCTGGACATATTTGAACTGCGTGAGGTGTGTCAGGCAATCGGCACCGACTTGGTCACGTTTCTCCGAAAACTCGACAAAAATCTAGCAAAGGATTTATGACCTTGCCACGCCCTGTTTAAAGAAGTTAAACCGTACTAAATCCAGACGTCGACTCGAGACAGAGCGAACAGAACCAGCATACTACTAAATATATATAAGATAACATCGCTGCAGCCAGCCGCTTGCTATGCCAAACTGGTCACCACGTCATGATCTCGCCATCAAACGCATCCGGAGCATCCTAGCGCGCTACACCGTCGCAACAATGCGCATGCTCGAACAAAAGATCTCAGACGCAGGTCCTTTTAACCAACGTATCGACCCTCACATTCTCACCGAAGCCCGTAACGCTTTATCCCAAAAAGGCGTCATTCAGACGCGCCACCTCAGCAGCCTCCCTTGGTATTACCTTACAAACGTCGATCAAGCCTTACTCGCGAAGCGGCTGCATGAACTTGACGCTATACATCGACAAACAGCTAAAAAAGATTTCTCAAACCTCCTCGGCCAAGCGCTTGAGATCGCCACTTTTAAGGCGCTTAAAGGCCAAACCGACTTGGTATTTTTTGGTAACTACCCGGACTTGGATGCTCATGAAGACAACAAGATGTACAGCAAAGAGGAACCACCGTCTTCGCTTAGCGGCATTCAAATACCCGGCGGCAAACAGCTCGACTTTCTTGTCCAGCACAAGACTGCGGGATACGCCGGCTTGGAGATGAAAAATATTCGGGAATGGATTTACCCTGACCGCGACGAAATCCGTGAACTCCTGGCTAAATGTTGTGCCCTCGATGTGGTGCCGGTGCTGATTGCCAGACGTATTCACTTTTCAACCTTCAGCGTTCTCAATCCCTGCGGCGTACTCATGCACCAGACATACAATCAGCTTTATCCCAACTCCGAAAAGGCGCTTGCTGAAAAAGTCAGAGATAAGAACCTTCTTGGGTACCATGACGTTCGAGTGGGCAACGACCCAGACGATAGACTAATCGCGTTCATCGGAACTCACTTGCCTAACCTCATACAGGAGGCACGAGTCAAATTCGACCAATTCAAGGATCTTTTGTGCGCCTATGGAAGAGGCGAAATAAATTACCCGACATTTGCGGCTGTTTCCGGGCGCCGACGAAGAGGGGAGTCAGAAGATCTCGACAATTTGGAAGGAGATGATTACGAGGGATACGAATAGCGCCTGCGCGCCCTTCACCTCTGTCACGGGTTCTCAATGCAAGAGGCTTGCTCGCCATTCAACTCAATCGCTAGCTGGATAGGAAGATTCGGATGACCGCATTGGGATTCTCGGCCGTGCCCCCTTAGACTTCACTGGCAAAGTCAGACCGATGGCCTTTGCGCTCGGACATCCGTGACGCTACGTCGTTTCACCTGAAATTGTGAATAGGGAAGCCCTTCTAAAGATGGGGCTAAGATGGTGGCGGGACGGGTTGATACGTAGCCAGCCGAAGCGATACCAAATACTGGCTTGTATCATTTCGTAAGATCAGGTAATGGCCAGATCACGGGCTTAAAATCCGTTGTCCGCGAGGCCGTGCGGGTTCGACTCCCGTCCTCGGCACACCCGCACACAAAGAAAAGGGCAGGCCAACTTGAGCCTGCCCTACTTGAAAAAACAGTCTGACTGTAGCAATCGATCTTAGTAATCGATATTCCCGACGAGCGTGAGTTCGTAGGCGCCCGTGATGACATTCTGTTGGATGACACCCGACGTGTGCCCGGTAGCATTGGCGAAGCGACCGGTTCCGCCAGTGAATTCAAAATCTCCGGTTCCTATCCCGGTAGTTAAGTCCAGCGCGCCACTAATGATGACGAAGTTGAGTTTGTCGCCGTTAGCTGCCGTGAAGACACCTCCACCGGAAGGATGAAGGATGTTTGGATTGGATGCGTCGGGCGTGAAACTGACCTTACCCGTGTTAGTGAACATACCGAGATGAGTTGCATTACCGGAACCGGTTGGTTCAGCGCCAATCACGTTGCCGTTGCCATCAAGGATTGGAATCGCGATACCCGTTCCGTGGAGTGAAAAAGGGCGTTCGCTTGCTGTAACTGCGAGACTCGCGACCAGCAGCGTCAACGTGAGTACGAGGAATTTTGTGGATAGTGAACGTTTCATGATTTCTTCTCCTTCAAGTTTCTAGTGCAATGCGTGGCATTACGTTCTAGAGTGGCGCGAACTCGCAAAACATCACATGAATGCTTGATCTGCCTGTTTGCTTTACTTTTCTCGGATGGCGTGTAATAGATTGTGTTATGCGGCTCACTTGCATCTGAATGACAGAGCTAATGAGAAATCGACGGCCCATCCTGCTGCCTCTCTTTCTGGTCACCTCGATCCTTGCGGCCCTGTTCTTCTATTCAGCCAGGCCGGTCACTTCGCAAACGCAGCGTCCGCCCAGACCCACGCCCAGTCCCGAGTCATCAGCGGATGTCGTCAAGGTCGATGTCGATCTCGTCAAAATCGATGCGCTGGTGCTGCATAAGAACACTGCGCGCATCGTCGGCGGTTTGAACAAAGAAGACTTCCTGCTTTACGAAGATGGAATCAAACAGGAGATCACCCACTTCAGCCAGGATGAGTTGCCGCTCTCTGTGGTGGTGGCTATCGATCGGGGTCCGACATGTCCGCATCCGATCGACGTCTGGAGCGACGAAGCACATCGCGCCGCTCGAGAAGCAATCGATCGTCTCAAACTCGTCGATGAGATCGCAGTGATGGCTTTCACTGACTCAGCTAAGCTGATTCAGCCGTTCACTCGCAACCGGATAATGATCGAGCAGGCGCTCAATAACATTCCGGCGCCGGCGAAAACCACGAAGGTCGCACATTGCTTCAACCTCATGTTTGCCGACGCCGCGGCGCACATGCTCAAGGCAAGCAATCCAAGTGGGCGTCGAGTCGTAATTGTGATCACGTCCATGACGCGTCTTTTCGACTGCTCGAATGGTCCCTCCAATCGAGTCGCCGCCGCGGCGATTTACGAATCAGGCGCCGTCGTTTGCGCCATCATTCCCAGAGTCATAGTCCAACGTGTCGAAAATGCCCTCCAGACCTTTGCTACGCGCGTGAACAAAGTTGTCGCCGCCAACTACATGGACTTGGAATATTTGGCGAACGAAACCGGCGGTGAAGTATTCGCGGACAAACCTAAAAAGCTCGGCACGACCTTTCAGACGCTGATCGATCACCTGCGCAGCCGCTACAATCTGGCGTTTGTCTCCACTAACAAGAAGCGGGACGGGACGACACGTAAATTGAAACTCGACGTCGATTCCGCTCGACAGAAATCGCAAGACAAATTGGT
>DATEIS010000176.1:0-20557 GCA_035278765.1 Pyrinomonadaceae bacterium
CCTGCACGTTCGACAGTGCTCGTTGTTGGATCTTCATGGCTTTGCCTTAAGTTGGAACCGCACTTGGATCGGGTCAGTACAGGGAGCGGTAGCGACCTGGTCAGTGATCAGCATGCGATATCTTCTAACGATTCTTGACTCCCATGGTTTGACCAGGTCGCTACCGCTCCCTGTACTGACCCGATCCAAGAATGATTTTGGACTTTTGAGGCAAAGCCGTGCGAGGTCAACACAGATCTTTGTTTAATTACGTTGCGCTAGCTTGAGTTCCTTCTAACTTTCACACCACATTCTCAAAGTTCACAGCAGCGGCTCACCGTTGATGAACCGCTGCTGCTCACGTAACGCCTACTTCTTATTCGTGACGCGAACTTGCATCGCCACACCACCGATTATGTTGTTTCGCGAGTCTCGCTGGACAACGTCCAAATCGATCACGTCTCCGGCCTTGGCAGTGGCTGGGACCTGAACTTTCAGTCCCATTTCCACCGGGCTCCTTGGCAGGAGGCTGATTGGAAGACGCCCAAGGATGCCCGGAGCGATCGTGATGCTCGAAATACCGGCCTGATCGGTCACCGGCTTCGCATCAAGCATCTCTTCCCCAAAATCGAGATCGACGGGGCCTTGATCTTCGAGCGCGGTTTCGAGGTCTAACGTTGAGCCACGTCCGAGGTTCAAGCGCACCGCTTTTGCTGTTCCTTGTGTGATCTCCACGCGTGCAGCATCGAGAAAACGGATTGTCGGCGTTGGCGCGACAGGCGCTGCCGTTACTCCATTTTCTTCGAAATCTCCAGCATCAGCCCGCAGCGGTGCGAACACCTTCGGGTCTTTGCTGAAGAGCGAGATGGGCACGGTGCTGAATGCCGAAGCACGTCTGACCTCAAGCGTGAACCTTTCAGCCTGTTGTAGAAACTGGCTGCCAACCTGGAACGCAAAATTCAGCGTGTCGCCCGGGATGGCGTTCACAATCGCCATATTCTTCTGCGCCAGATTGTTGTACTCCCATACGTGTTTGCCACTCGGGATTGGATCAACTGGCGTGTAAACGGAAGCCAGCCAGCAGGCGTGAGTTCCTACCGGCGGAACCATCGCTTTGGGCCACCTGGCCTTCACGATAGTGGATGCGCCGGGAGCCAGATTGTAACCAACAGCGGCGCTGATAAATGGAATCCAGTCGCCGGGATAGACGAACTCCGTGCCCGCCCACGGTTTGACGTTGAACGTCACGACAAAGGCTCTGGCCGTTTGTGTACCGCGATTGCGGACCCGCGCGTAGAACCAATTGTCTTGCCCAAACTCAGGGGTTTGGTGGATCGTGCCGTTATCGTTGGCATTTCTGATCCACAGGTCAGGTGAATTCCAGAACGGGCCGCCGAAGACGTTGGCTCCCGTGTGGGCCGGGTCATCCCTGATCCACAGATCCACGCCGGCATTAGAACGCAATATGCCGCGCGCGTGGAAGCTATCGAGCATTTGAATCAAGTGCTTGCCTCTAAACTCAGGCAACGACGCGTTAGTGTTCATCACGGCCTCAGCACCGTCGGGCATAGTTGCGTTAGCAGCGACGGAATGATGGCTGAGAATCACGGTCTTCAGCAGCGCATTGGCAGCAGCAGTGCGCGTTGCCGCATTCAGCGAATCACCACCGATGGTCCGGTAGATGTTCCACAAAGCTGCGGACCAGATTTCGCCGTCGGCGTGTTCCTGGTTTTGCCAATCAGTTGGATAAACCTTCGTTCCGTCAACACGACGCAAACACTTCAGCGCGGTACTGCCAAAGATCCAGTCTTCGAAAAACTCTCGCTGGAATCCACCACCACGCTCCGCGAGTGCAACGCAGGCCAGTATGTCGCCAAAGCCTTCGCCCATCGCGCGAGTTTCTGCACGGCCAGTGACTGGACTAGTCGCGCCCCAACCCGGCACTTGATTGTTTTGAATGGCATGGCCGTACTCATGGAGCATAACGTCGCCATCCGAGGCCCGATTCGGTTTGCACGATCCGGAATCACCGAAGTGGAGTCCGCCGTCACCCGGAGAGAAGAAGGCGCCGCCTCCGATGCCGTCATGAGCGTCACACTCGATCACCTTGTTGTGTGCGGTCGTGATTCCCAGACTCTGGATATATCGTTGTGTGGTATCCACATGGTAATAACAATTCACCGCCTCGAAGCGGTTGTCGCCACTTGAATATTTGAAGTTGTTAGCGCCGACTTCCGTTGGCGGCGCAATGTTGGGCGCGCCGAAGTTACGCATCTTGACGAAGGGGCCTTCGAGTTTATGCACACCGCCTGAGAACGTAATGTCCTTCAACGTGCGCGTCACTCGCTGGCCGTCAATGGTCGCGATAGGAGTCCCTGCAAACCCACAAGTGCCAACAGTCGCCGTCGGATCACGGAAGGTATTATTGTTGGCCGTGACCACGGGATTTGGGTCGAAGACAAATCCTTGTCCGTCAATGTGAAAGAGCAAATCCTTCTGCTCAAGAATCTGACCCGTAAACGCGTCGACGATCACGCGCCAATCGTGAAACGGTTCCCTCGTTAGAATCAGCACTTCATAAGCTAACTTCAGGCCGGCGTCAGTCGGAAAATAAACCTCCGTCGGTTCTTTGACAGGTTGTCGCAGATTCGCCGCCCCGACTGCCTCTGTTGCCGCTTCGGTCGCCTGCTTAGGTGTCTTCTTGCGTTCGTCGCCAACGTTCTCCGCGACTGTCGGGCTTGCACTTCCGAGGTCGACTTGCCTGACACGGTTTGCATCGTCAACTTGAACCACAATAGAAGTATCGAGGACAGGAATGCCCTCGTGCATCTGTTGAAAGTGCACGACGGTGTTAATTGGAGTGGTGACTTCCTGTACGACCTGGAGGCTGTTTTCGTCGGCCCTCAAGCCGGTTTGATCGGCATTTGCTTTAAGAAACGCCCGCACCGCAGGCACGATTGTTTCGCCCTCGGCCGAGTCGGCTTCCGCTCCCGCTGATGTCATCGGTAAGTCGAAGTCGCCGCGAATTTTCCGGGGCCGGCCTGAAGCCTGATCCCGACTAACATCCCCGGCTTGAATTTTTGGGATGGATTCCCCGGCGATCGACTCAAAGCCTGACGGCTGCGGTATTCCGTCAGCCGTTGCTTTGGTGCTTTTGGCTTTCGATGTTGCTTTTGTTCCGGCAGCTTTTTTCGTTTTCTTTGCCTTCGAAGATTTTTTCTTCGTACTCATCGTTGTCTCCTTGCTGAATGGTCCTCCCGTCTTCGAAGTCGAAGGATTGGTGCGTTAGTTTGAGTGTGGATGACCAATGAATCAACTTGCGGGCACAGAGGATGTTGGGTTGAAAGAATTAATCGGCCATTGCGGTGCGGCTCCTAAATCATTTTGTCCACCGGCTACGCCAAAAAGAGCCCACAAATGTGGGTTTCAAGAGCCACAAAGGCTACCTGCGTTGGCGAGAGAGGGAGCTCTAACCAGTGATAACGTGAGGGGTCCGGCGATGATCTCTACACCATCGAGTCGATGGAGCGCTGGACCGTTCACTATTTCAACGGAGACCTTTCTCAACTGTAATGTCAAAAAACCTCCAATTTGTTCCTGACTTTATAAGAGGCGTAATGAAGTGCAGGTCCTTCCCGGAACTTATCTCTTCTTCAGGCGTCTAAAACACTCAGCATTGACGATTGAAAGGACCACTTACATGAGTAAGCTACGCAGAGATCTGAGAATAGCGTTGGCGGGCGCTTGCTCCGGACTGTTTTCGGTTAGCCTGTTTCTTCTCGGCGCCCGCGTTGTCGCGTATTACGACTACTTGAAGTTTAGAGAATTCAGCCACTACGCAACTAGGTACGACACCATCGAAGATCTATGGTGGGTTCCTGTTGTAGTGTGGCAGGTCGTGCTGGCAAGCCTGTCGGCTCTCCTCATGCACCGCTATCTGCCGGCAAGTCGCACGTCAATATTTCTGCGCTGGCAAGCGATCGGTCTTGTCGTATTCGCTGGATGGGGACTCACGGTGTTCATCGCAGTCGGCTTGGAATGTTTGATTCGTGCAAATCTGAATCCCATCGAGCAAACCTACAATATGTTTAAGTTTGCGGATGTGGCCCAATTCGTCGCAGCGGTATTCGCATCGAATGTACTTTATGGTTCCGCGATCCAGGCTGCGTCAGAAAACCTCAGCGAGAGCACTCGAGTCAGTGACAACGAAGCGTCTGCGCAATGACATTGCTACTACACTAGCAACGCATGCCACTACAATGGCAATTTTGTTCACAAAAAATTCACGAAATTGTTGACTTGGACCAAGAGCTAATGTAGTCTGCCCCGCGTCTAAAATTGGTGTTGAAAAGTTAGGCTCTTCCAAGTTCAACTCTTGCGATACCGCGTCGCAAGTGGGGTGCGGTTCTTCCAGTGACGTGAATCACACCCGACACATAGCTTACGTCTAACTTCTCGATACCCTTCCTAAGCGCACAGATTGTGAGGTTTCTCGGGACCGTTGCGGCATGACGGCTTTCCTTCATCAGTCTGAATAGGACTGTAGCCCAGCCCAGTGAAGGATAGCTAGTTTCAACTCGGAATGATTTTTCCCCACGCATAAGTTCTAGTCATCATTCCTGACCAGCGGAGCTTTACACACTTTCAAAAGCAATAAGTTCGATCTCATTTAGGAGATAGCCTCAGAGTGTCTCGCTAGACGGTACACCTCTGCGCTGTAGTAGATCCGAATTCCGATCGGGAGTCTTCAAACTCAATGAAAAAAACGAAGAAGTCGTTAGCCACCAGAATCACACTGCGAACATGGATCGCCCTGGCCCTATTGTTGTTCATGCTGTTCGCAATCGGAGCGAGCGCTCTGCAGACTCCCCAAACGGGTGGACGCAACGCGGGAGTTAAACCAAAGCGAACACCGCAGCGCCGCGACCGAAACGTGCGCGCGGGACAAAGCAAAGCTCTCGCAGTTCCGATGAGTAACAGCATTTTGTCTCCCGTGCTGGCTACGGCAGATTTCGACTTATTAGGATTGGCCGTCACCGCCGATCCTGCCACGTTGACTGTTCCGAAGAACACCGCGACTTCCATTCACACCAGCGTGCGTGTACCCGAAGGATCGGATCCACTCAACATCATTGCTGCGTTGAATCCCAACTACCGCGTTCGCGGAGAACTAACTGGACCATCGTTAACAGCGCCACTCACACTCGAAGCTCCGATTGGTCAACCACTGAACGTGCCCCCGCTCAGCAACGCGGGCGATCACTTAGTCCGCAATCTGCGCGTCGTCGACTTGAGTACACCTGAGCAAGCGGTAGTGACTTCAGTCACACCTGATTCGTGCGGCATCGTCGTTATCGAACGCCTACTCATTTCCCAGGTTCAAGTACATGAATTGAGTTACGACCAGATCATTCAAGCGGGTATCAACATCACCGGAGATTCGTATAGAGCTTTCAACTTCACTCTCGGCGTAGCTACGTCTTCCACGCCACAAGAGATCGTGATTCCGGTCGCGTTTCCTCCCATAGGTATTGACGATCCGCGCCCACTGGTTGGCATACCTCAAGTGAGTTCGCCCGGCATTGATGTGCCGACTGTGCTTCCCGTCATGCTTTTTCCGGAAGGACCAGACGGTCAACCATCAGATATGCCAACACTCCCCGGCGACGAGCAGCCGAAAATTCCGGGCGTCATAATTTTTCCAGGGCGGGTCGGATTTCTTCATCAGTTCTTTGAAGCGATTGTCATCGTGGGAAATGGTGCGCCGAATGGTTCACCACTGGTGCTTCGCAGCTTACGTGCCAAGGCGAAGCTCCCGGATCAGGGAACGGTCGACGCTTCCGACGATCCGCTACGAATTGCTGAAACACAGGTTGGCGGCAGAGTGTCAGAACTCGAGCTGCACGGTCTTGGCCCCGACAACAAATATGGGACCGATGACGACCTCACGAGTTTTGCACCAAACGAATCCGGCCAGGCCTCATTTCTGCTCGAAGGTCTTAAAGAAGGACTGCATCCGATCAGTTTCGATCTCGAGGCAATGCTCGAAGGTTTACCGAGTGGTCCAATCAAAGTCCGTGGTGAAGTTGCCGGAGCAGTGCTTGTTCGCGACGCCAGTTTCGCAGTCACGTTTACACATCCGAGTGTTGTTCGTGACGGCAACGATTATGACCTCGGCATGACGATTTACAACTCGGGCCAAACGGACATTAACGGTGCGTTTGCTAAGCTTCCGCCGGCTTCGATCAGTGGCGCAGAGTTAGACCCTCAGGACACGGGCCAACGTCAGTTCCCTACTACCATCAAGAAGGGCGAATCCGCCACGGTGAAGTGGCGCTTGAATGCGAATGTTACCGGCGAGGTCACTGCGTCTTATGTAAAAGTTGGCGAGGGGATTAGTGCGGGACTTAATCTGGTCACCGGTGTCGGCGATCGCAACATTCCACTATCACCCGATTCATTAATCCTTCCTGAACCAGTCAAGCATCTGCCACCAAACGTAGTCGACGCGGCTCGGGCCTTATTGGGCCAGGCATGGAGCATTGCGAATGCTCCGGCAGGTTCGCTGCCGGCGGGTATCGTTAAGGTTACAAGGCAAACCGTTGTCGATCGCGCCGTCGAGCTGGGAGTCGCAGGACTGCGTGTGGACTTTGGCGAGCCGGTATCGGTTTCACTCGATACTGTCTTGCGCGATTGGTTGGGTGAGCTTCAAGCCAGTCCCGATGTCGGATTCGCCGACACGCAACGTAACACGCGTTCAGGTTACGAATGGTTTGATAGTGTCGGCGCAGAAATCTTTCATCGTCTGAATACAGATCCTTCTCCTGTTACTCCTCTGGCTTTCCACCAGGAGTTTGCAAACACCGAATTACCGCGCTCGCGCTTTATCTCTGCTCTCGTAACACACGCAAGTGGTCAGGCGATCGTTGGCACACGATTCGTCAATGCTCAGGGCAAGCAAGTCGGCTTTGGCGTGACGCCAAACGAGCGCGCCGGCGATTTGGCGCAGGGCAGTTCGTTGCGGCTGACCCAAACGGACGTCATCAGCGGAGCCGTCACTTACGCAGGTCAGATGCTGGCGATATCCAATCCGAACACTGACAACTGGACACTGGAGTTAAACGGTTGGCAGACAGGCACAGTGGATCTCTCGCTCGTCGCTCCCACTAACAGCCTGTCTTACAACCTGTATAGCTGGACCGGGATCCAGATCACACAAGGCGCGAAATATCGTGTGCGCTTCAAACCGTTGGCTTTGAGTAGCGTGCCGGTGCTCGAAGAATTTCAAGATGGTTCATGGCAAACCGGTGCGACGGCTGCGGTTACACCGCTGAACCAACCTGCACCGCGCGTAGTCGGTGTCATCCAGGTGACCGACGAGGTAGTTGCTGGTGGAGACAAGTACGGCCGTTTAGTCGGGATCTTGTTCTCCAAGCCAATGCTGCAAGATCAGGCACAAACTGCCTCTCGTTACCGGATCGGCGGCGGCATATTGAAGGGTTCAAATCCGGCGCAGCAAGTTGGCGATCCGATCAACGTCAAGGGTGCGACGGTGCAGTTCGGTAATCGCTTCGTATTTCTAAGTCTGAACTCCACAATTGGACCATACATCGAGCGCGACCTCACCATTTCAAGTTTGCAGGATACGAAACGTCTCCCGCTTTCACCTTCGCCGGTCACGACCATCATTGGACCGCGAGTCTCGCGGCAAGGAAAACCTCCGGGCGCATATCTAACGGGTCGAGTTATCAATGCCGACGGCACTCCGGTTCCTAATGCTCAGGTGATCTACTGGATACAGGAGTGTCCCGATCCTGCACTTCTCTTCCCGCCGCCGCCTGAGCCAATTGTGCTCAAAACCACGGATGCACAAGGACGATATGCGATCGATTATGTGCGCGATAGCGAGTGCTCACCGCTTTCCGTCACCGTTACCAATCCAACAACGAATTCTGAGAAACGATTATCGTCACCGGTAGCTTTCGACGGCCAGCACATGGTGCTGGACATGGTCTTTCTAGCACGCGGAAGTGTGGAAGGCACCATAACAAGCGCCGGCCAACCAATGCCGAAAGCCTTTGTGCGCGTTGTGCCCGATTTGGATGTGATTGGGACCAAGGTGGTCCAGGCCGATCAAAATGGTCACTACGTTGCGACCGATATTCCGGTAGGGAACGTGTCTGTACTGGCGGTAGGTGAGGGTATTTTCCGTAACGCCTCAGGCTTCAACGCGGGCACGATCAATGGACCAGGGCAAGTAGCATTCATAGACGTTTCCCTGCAAAACATCGCCGGTGTTGTGCGTGGTCGTGTGTTTCGTTCCGATCAAATCACCGTCGCCCCGGGATCGTTGGTTGTCGCTAATGCGCTAATACCCGGTTTCCGTTCCACTCGCCCCGATGGAACCACGGCGGTCGGTTTCGCTTTCGCCGATCGCGATGGCAGTTTCACGATCTCAAATCTCCCTGTCGGCGACATCAAGCTCGAGGTCAGTGATTACGTAACCGGTGCTGTTGCTAGTCAGAATGTTCAGTTGAGTAATGCGATTCCTGAAGTCAGCGGACTCATCATTGTCTTACCCGGATCTGGCATCGTCACTGGTCGAGTTACGGATGATCTCGGCACGCCTTTGGCAAATGTCTTTGTTAGCAGCTCAGGACGCGGGACCCAAACCAATAGCCTCGGAAATTACGAACTGCAAAGTCTTCCTGCCGGCATGCGGAGCATCACGGCTTTTGATGCCCCCACCCAACGCGTCGGCTCAGCGAACGCGCAAGTAAACATCGGACAAACGACCAGCGGTATCGACATCGTGATCCTGCGGCCGAGCACGTTGGAAGGAACGGTCTATCTCGTCAAAGAGGGAACGACCACGCCTGTGCCCGCGTCCGGAGTCAAAGTATCGATTGACGGATTCACGATCGTTAATACGAACTCTCAAGGTCGTTACACGATCGCAAATGCACCGCCCGGAGATTACACCCTGCGCGTTGTTGATGAAGCCAGGGGTTACGCCGTTAATTCACAGGTCAAGCTGTTACCCGGTGAAACTCTTACGCGTGACGCTACTTTCCGTCCCGGCACGATTCACGGCAAAGTCTTTCAGCCAGACGGCGTGACTCCCACGATCGCTCAGTTGAGCATACGCGTTCCGCGTCCGGAACCTGCTCGCGGGTTCGGTTGGGGAATGCTTTCAACTGAGCCACCACGTTCAACTCAGTCTGCTGCCGACGGATCGTATTCGTTATCCGGTGTAAATCCCGGAACGTTTCGTATCTCGACTTCCAACGTCTTCTTCCCGACGCCCGTGAGTGTTGGTGGAACTCTGCCTCCAAGCGGTAATGAAGAAGTCAATCTATCCCTTGTCAGCACACTTGCCGGAAAGATCCAGGGCAACGTATTTCGACCCGACGGCACAACGTCGGTTGGTCCAGGCATCAAAGTAACACTCAGTGGCGGCTCGCTTGCTGATGCAACTGTTCACACTGATGCGAACGGCCATTATGAATTCGGCGAAGTTTTCTCTGCCGGCAGTTACAACCTTACTGCCACCGATCCTGCGAGTGGCATGACGAACCGGATCTCTGTTTCCGTCGAACGCAACAAGGATGCGGTGTTTGATCTGCGACTGCTCGGACTCGGAAATGTGCGCGTTCAGGTAATTGACGGCGCCGGACAGCCAGTAACAGGTGGCAGTGTCACTCTCGACGGTACGGATTATCCAAACGTGCATCGCTTTGCCGAACTCGCGATTGGTAGCAACGGCCAGGTCACTTTCAACAACCTGCCCGAAGGTTCGTACGCGATCTCGGCAACACGATTTGGACTCGGTGGCCGCGTCTCAGCAAATGTCGCGATCAATTCCACGGTGGACGTTTCCGTGCAACTGCAAGCGACGGGCAACGTCGAGGGACACGTCTATCTGCCGGATGGAACTACTGCGATCAGTCTCGCGGATGTGCAACTGCGAGTTGGTGGACGCTCGATCGGTTTCACCGTCACTTCCGAAGGACCGGACGTTGGGAAGTTCACTTTTGTGAACGTGCCGACAGGCGACTTCACTCTCGATGCTTTTGACAATAAAACCGGTCGTGTTGGTCGTGCCGCCGGAAGCGTTACTACGCAAGGTGAAACGGTTGTCGTCAACGTACTGCTGTTACCGATCGGAGCTGTTAGTGGGCAAGTTACTGCCAATGGCATCGGGGTGGACCATGCTTTGGTGCGCATCACTGCGGACGGCTCAGGCGTGCGTGGAGCCAACCTCCTCGCGACGACGGATCCCACCGGTCATTATCGCTTTACTGGTATTCCGTCTGGTCGCTTTGTGATCACTGTGTCCGATGCGCCGGGAGGTCAAACCGGTTCCGCTTCCGGCACGATCATGGGGACTGTCGAACCGCTGCCGGATACGATCGTCAATATCGCTCTCGAACCGAGTCAAACGGTTCGAGGGACCGTCTACTTCAATGGCGGAACTCTGCCGGTACCCGGCGCAAAGGTGACGATCACTGTCGCCGGTCGCGTGTTCCAAACCGCGACTAATGATCAGGGCGTATACGCGCTCGCATTTGTTCCTCTCGGCGCAGTAACCGTTCGCGCCGAAGCGCCGGTGGGTTATGACCGGGGCGAAGCTGCGCCTGTTACCGGGACGCAGCCGGGTGGGACCATTACGGCCAACGTGACGATGAATGGCGTCGGCGTAGTTTCAGGCACCGCGCTCGACAGCAACGGCACTCTGCTCTCATCGGGAACAGTCGTCTTTACAAACTCCGTCTGGAGTCCGGCCGTCGTCATCAACGCGTCCGTGCAACCGAACGGCACGTACGAACTAACCGGTGTTCCGACCGGCAACTTCTCATTAAGGCTGACAGTCCCTGGTCGCGTTGCTGTTGGCTCCGCTTCGGGTACTGCATTCGCGGCGCAAACAACAAATATCAATCTGCAACTTGAAGATGCGGGGACTGTAACCGGCAAAGTCACGGCCGCTGACGGCTCGACTCCGGTGCAGGGCGCTAACGTTTCCGTTACTCTCATTCGTCCGAGTGGAACGGTGTCGTTCTTTACACACACTGGCGCCCAGGGAATCTGGACCTTAAACAACGTGCCACTGGGCACGCTCAATATCAAGGTTACCGATGAAGTTTCAGGTGGTATTGCGCGCGCGAACGACGTCGTCCTGGCTACGAATGGACAAGTAGTTGATGTCGGCACGATGGTGCTCGACAGCACGCCGATCAGTGTTGTGTCAGTGGAGCCGGCGAATGGAGCGTTGGCGGTGCCGACGAATGGAACCGTCGTCACAATCACCTTCTCCGAGCCGGCCGAGGCCAGCACAGTCAACTCCGGAACTGTTCAACTACAGCTCAATAACTCATCCATCGGTGTTACCCGTTCGCTATCGAGCGACGGTCGCGTGGTAACACTCACGCCGAGCAATCGTCTCGCGGAAAGCACTGTCTACAAAGTATTCGTCAATCAGGTTGAAGATCGCGCGGGTCTGCGTATCGCCAGTGCGTTCACTTCCACGTTTACGACTGCTGACGAAACCGCTCCCACCGTTACCGCAATCAATCCGGCAAACAACGCCACACAAGTCGCATTCAACACAAACGTCATCGTCACTTTCAGCGAGCCGATTGATAGCAACGACAATCTAGCCAACATCATTAAGGTCTCAGTTGCTCAATCAACCGATCCGCCGCTGGCAGGCGCCTACGCGCTGAGCACTGATGGGCGCATCGCAACCTTTACACCCGCCGTCGCTCTTGCTGACAGCACGCAATACACAGTCAACGTAAACGGACAACGTGATGCCAGCGGTAACACGCAGACGCAAGCCTTTGTCAGTAATTTCACTACTCAGGATCTAATCGCACCTGTTATCGATCCTTTGCCGATCGACGGCACCACTGTGCGTGATTTCACGCCGACGATCATCGCTACTTACCACGACAATCTCTCGGGCATTAAAACGAGTACGGTTGTCTTGACAGTCGACAACGTCAACGTCACTCAGAATGCGAGCGTGACCGGCAGCCAGGTTACTTATACGCCGAGCACACCACTCACAGGCGGACCACACACGGTAACAGTGCAAGTGGCAGACAACGTCGGCAACGTGAGCGCGTTGCGCACGGCCAGCTTCACTATCGACGATTCCGGTCCTGACATCACCAGTTTCACGATCGGTGGCGCGCCTGCTGTTGACGGAATGTTTGTGACGTCGTCACTACAACCGGTCTTCGCAGTTACGTACACAGACGACACCGGCATCAATGTGTCCGCCACACAACTGTTATTAGCTCCGCAAGGATCGCCATTGGTTGCCGTCCCGGCGGTCATTACCCAAACAGGTCTCACGTATCAACCTCCGGCATTCCTTGCCGAAGGCGCGTATGCGGTCCAGGCGATCATCACGAACAATCAAGGGACGAGTTCTACAACTGGAGTTATCAACTTCACGCTCGACGTCGATGCGCCGGAAGTGACGAGCGTCACACCTCCAATAGGCAACCAGCATGGTGGCACGACGGTAACGATCGCTGGTGCGCGACTTCTGAACACCAACGGATCGGCGCCGACGATTACCATCGGAGGTAATCCGACACAGGTGACGAGCGTAGTCGCCGGCGACCTGGTGACGATCATCACGCCCGCGGGTGCACCTGGACCAGCCACGATCCGCATAACCACCGATCGCGGCACAGGTGTTTTGGTTGGTGGTTTCACTTACCAGGCAGACCCGCGAACGCCGTTCATTACCGAGCCGGACACAGTCCTTCTCTGGCACATGGACGAACAGGCGAACGGCGCGGTTCAGATTCTTGATTCGGGAGCAACCCGATCGATTATCGGCACTGCGGCTTCGGCTTCGCTGTCGCAACCCGGCCGCTTTGCGTTCGGCAGGTCCGACGCAAACATCTCCTCCTCTGGTTCGAATTCTTCACTTGTATTTGGCACCACGAACTTCACAGTTGAATGTTGGGTGAAAACCGGCGTCGTGCCCCGTACGTACACGCTCGTTGGTAACGAGGATTCAAATGGCGGCTTTAACTTCTTTACTGCGTACAGTGTGAGGCTGTCTCCGAACGGCAACCTGCGCGCGTTTGGCCAAAGCGTCAACGGCGTGACGTGGTCCGCCGATGTGCCGTCGAGCGTTTATAAAGTTGACGACAATCAATGGCACTACGTTGCTCTGGTCGTGAACAGAACGACCAGCAGGATGTCGCTCTATATTGACGGCATCGAACGCGGTTTCTCAACGGCACCGGCAGGCTTCGGCACATTTAGCGCCAGTGTACAGCAGCTAAAGGTCGGCCAAAGGTCCAACGATCCGGCGACGCCAACCGGTCCGGTACCTTTCCCGGGCATAGTCGACGAAGTCCGAGTCTCCTCAACGGCGCATACTGCCAATCAGATTCAGAACACTTACCTCGGTACCGAGGGCGCACTCGGAATCACGATCGCGAATATCAGCATCCCGGTCAATCTTCTGCGTGGTACTACCACCGATGTAGTACTCAATGGTTACAACCTCGCCAGCACGACGGCGTCCGTGACTGGCCCAGCCAGTGCAGGAGTCACCGCACAGGTCACCGGTAGTGCAGCGACTCAAGCACGTGTGCGACTCACCGTCGCGTCAGATGCATTGCTCGGCGATGCGCAACTCGTACTCTCTTCAAACGTCGGGTCGGCTTCAGTGCCTATTCGCATCCTCGATCCCGTCAGCATCACGTTCGCTGTCGAAGCTGATACCAGACTGCTCTGGCACATGAACGAGACGATTAACGGTACTACCACCATTTTCGACGAAAGCCCGCTGAAGAATAACGGCACGTCGGGCAATGTCTCACTGGCCCAGCCGGGACGCTTCGGTGGCGGACGTTCGCGCGCTGATATCGCCACCGGTGGCAACTTCACCAATCTTTACTTCGGCAGTTCGAGCTTCACGGTTGAAGGTTGGGTGAAAACGGACCCGGTCGGCCGCACTTACACTCTCTTTGGCAAGGAAGATGCCAGTGGCGGCAGTTCCTTCGTGCCTGAATTTGGTGTGCGGTTGTTCCCGAACGGAAATCTACGCGGTTATAGCTTTGACGCCGGCAGTAGGCACTGGTTTGCTGACCTGCCCGCTATAGTTTATCGAGTTGACGACAATCAGTGGCACTACATCGCTATGGTTGTCGATCGCGCTAACAATAGGCTATCGCTGTACGTTGATGGTCTTGAGCGCGCCTGGTCGGCACCGCCGGCAGGCTTCGGCGCCCTGCCCCTTAGTGGCCAATCGTTCCGTGCTGGTCACTGGGCTTTCTTCGATCCGCAAACCACCGGCGGAACGCAGGACTTTCCAGGCACACTGGACGAGATCAGAGTGTCCGCCACAGCCCACTCTGCCACTCGGATCCTTGAAGACATGCTAGGGAGCTCACCGCTTCGAGTCATCTCTTACAGTCCGAAAGAAGTGTTACGCGAGAAGGCGGGTTTTCCTTCTACGATCACCACCATCGTTCTCAATGGTTACAACCTCGACGGCGTCACCGCCAGCTTGATACGTGACGGGCAAACTGTGGATGCCGTGGTGAACGTTGTTTCAAGTTCACAGCGACAAGCCACCGTTGAGGTTGACGCGCTGGCGACTGCCCCGCTTGGTATCGCACAGCTCGTTCTCTCCAAACCGGGACAGACCGATGCCGCCGTTGACCTGAGAATCAGCGAACAAGCCGAGCTTTACGGTGCGTTAGATACGATCCTCCTCTGGAATCTGAATGAAACCGGCAACGGCGCGGTTCAGGTGCTTGATAGTAACGCGCTGGGAATCCACGGTACCGCCGACGCCGATTCGCTCGAGCAGCCGGGCCGGTTCGGCAGGGGCCGTTCGAAAGCCAACATCTTTTCGGGTCCCGACAAAGGCGCTCTGTACCTTGGCACCTCGAGCTTCACCGCCGAAGTCTGGGTGAAAACCAATCCGGTGACTCGCGGTTACTCCCTCGTGGCTAAAGAAGATGCGTTCGGCGGCACGCAATTTATTCCAGAATACTCTCTGCGATTGGTGCCGAATGGAGCTTTGCGTGCCTATGCATGGGACACGGGCTCACGGCAATGGAAAGCTGAGACGAATCCACTCGTCGTACGCGTGGACGATAATCTATGGCATCACGTCGCCATGGTTGCAGACCGCGTGAACCAGAAGATGTTCATTTACGTGGATGGAGTTGAACGCGCCTCAACCGTGATTCCCGTAGGTTTCGCCGCCCTCGCGCAGACGTCTCAACCGGTTCGCGCGGGCCACTGGGCTTTCAACGAAGACAACGTCGCAGGCGGTCCGGAAGAATTTCCGGGCACGATTGATGACGTGCGGATTTCGAATACGGCCCATAGCGCCGAACGCATTCGCGCCGATCTCGACGGCGTCCCCGGGCTTCGTATCAACTCATATGGACCAAAAGAAATTCCTCGCAATGTGGTGAGTGGGCCAATCCAATTTACCACCGTCACTGCGACTGGCTTCGGACTTGATGGCGTAACTGCAACCGTGGTACGCGACGGTCAGCCACTCGACGCGACAGTGATCGTTGACTCCAGTTCGTTCTATCAGGCGCAGTTAAGAATCTCGGTGGATTCCAGCGTGGTGCCGGGCTTTGCCCAACTGGTGTACGCCAAACCGGGGCTGCCGCCTGTTCCCGTCGACATTCGGATACCCGAACAATCCCAGCTGGCCACAGATGTTGACACCAGGCTGCTCTGGCATTTGAACGAAGCCGGAAACGGTGTGGTCCAAGTTGTTGATTCAGGACCACTCTCACTCGGAGGAAAGTCCGGCAGCGTTTCCGTGGCTGAGTCAGCCGGCCATTTCGGCGGCGCAAGAAGCAAAGCCAACATCGCGAGCGACCCTGACTTCGATGCGCTGCATCTCGGGTCCTTAAGTTTCACAGCTGAATGTTGGGTGAAAACCAATCCGGTGACTCGTGGTTATTCACTGGTGGCGAAAGAGGATCAATTCGGCGGCACGCAGTTCATCCCCGAATTCTCCCTCAGGCTCGTGCCAAGTGGGGCTTTGCGCGCATACGCCTGGGACACGGGCTCGCGGCAGTGGAAAGCCGAGATGACGGGTCGTGTCTATGATCCGGCCACTGGGCGTTGGAAGCCGATTGTCGACGACAACGAGTGGCACCATGTGGCGATGGTTGTGGATCGTGCAGCTCAGAAGATGACGCTGTACGTTGACGGAGTCGAACGCGCTTCGTCACCGATGCCTCTCGGTTTTGCCTCGCTTACGAAAACTCCGACGCCGGTTCGCGTGGGCCACTGGGCGTTCAACGAAGACAACTTCGGAGGTCCTGAAGAATTTCCGGGCACAATAGATGAGGTCCGGATTTCGACCACGGCTCACAGCGCTGCCAGAATTTTCGCAGACGCGATGGGCACGGACACTGCTCATCTTTCGCATACCCAACCTTCCTACGTGTCCACAGGCTCGGTCGCCGTGCCCGTTACCTTCACCGGCTACGGCCTGGCGAACGCTATCGTAACGACCGATCAACCGGCCGTCACGTTAACGGTCACTTCCAGCACCTCAACGCAAATTAATTGTCTGATGGACGTGCCCGCGATCGCCGCCATTGGTCCATTGAATTTCACCATCACGACCACGCAGGGCCAGGTGTTCACCTCCGCTCTGACGATTTTGGACCAGCAGCCGTTTACCAACGCGGCAAACAGCGGTACGGAAACTCTATTGCTGTGGCACCTCGACGAAACGGCTAATGGCGCCGTAGCCATCACCGGCTCCGGCGATCCGGTGCCGGCCATTGTTGGCGGTACGGCCGGAAGTCTCTCCGCAGCCGCGGACGGCCGCTTTGGTAAAGGCCGAGTCAACGCAAACATCGCTGCCTCGACCGCCAACAATTCGATGCACCTTGCTAGTAGTAGCTTCACCATCGAGTGTTGGATGAAGCTTGGCACCACCATCACGCGGGGGTACACGCTAGTCGGCAAAGAGGATCAATTCGGTGGCACGCAGTTTATTCCCGAATACTCACTCCGCGTGTTGCCGACCGGTGGCTTGCGTGCTTATGTCCACGACACCGGCAGCAGACAATGGCGGGCTGAGATGTTGGGCCGTGTCTTCGATCCAGCGACGGGACGGTATCTCACCATTTTGAATGATGGGCTCTGGCACTACATCGCGATGGTTGCGGATCGCGCAACGGGGAAACTGACCCTCTATGTTGACGGCGTGGAGCGTGCCTCGGGCACGATTCCGGCTGGCTTCGTGTCGACGCCCAATACTCCCACTCCGTTGCGGGTGGGCCATTGGACCTTCAACGAAGCCGGCAACTCGGGACCGGAAGAGTTTCCGGGAACGATTGACGAAGTGCGCATTCAGAATTTCCCGCGCACGGCTGCTCAGATCGCGGATACGTGGTTTGGCACTAACGGCGGCGGCCAGAGCAGTCTGAGAATAGAAGCTCCTGACGAGAACCTCGCAGTTGCTCCAAGACAGGAAATGATCGTGAATACGGTCACTCCTCACCTCGTGACGCGTGACAGAGCTTCACGTCAACCGCTTGTGACCGGGCTAGCACTTGCCGGTGCAAACTTGAGCGGCGTTAACGCTCGAATTGTGCGTGACGGACAACCGCTGAACTCGGTTGACGCTCGCGTGAAAGTCACCACTGACTCGCAAGCGCAGCTTGATTTAGCAGTGTCACCAAACACGCCGCTTGGTCCAGCGCAATTGATCCTCTCGAAGCAGGGTTATTCAGATGTTGCAGTTGAGATCCGAGTAATCGAGCCGAGTGAGTTTGCGCTCGAAGCAGACACGATCGGATTGTGGCATCTCGACGAGCGCCAGAAGGGCATGGCCCATCTGCTCGACGTGGGTCCAAACGCGATCAACCTGACGAGTGCCCCGGCATCGCGTCCTGTTAACGGAAGATTCGACACGGGACGAACTTTGGCTCGCGCAACAGCCGATGCCAATAACAGTGCTTTGGTCTTCGGCAACTCGAGTTTCACGATTGAGAGTTGGGTCAAAGCACCAGCGCTCGGTCGCGATTATGTGCTCATTGGTAAGGAGACGAACAACGGACAGAACACTGACTTCACACTCAAGGCGCTCGCATCCGGAGGTCTTCGCGCTGAGATTTACGACACAGCCGGACTCGTGTGGAACGCCGAGACTTTGGCCGGCGCAGGTACGCTGACAGACGATCAATGGCACGCAATCGCTTTGGTTGTCGATCGCGAAACGGGATGGCTGTCGCTCTACATCGATGCTCAGTTGCGCATGATGCAGCCGGCGCCAGTCGGTTTTGGAGCAGTGCGTAATCTGGGTCAGCCGTTGCAGTTCGGTTCGTCTGATTCCGACTCAACGATAACCAATGGTCCAGATGAATTCCCGGGTGTGCTGGATGAGATCCGCATCTCGTCAACCGTACACACAGCGGAGAAAATCGCATTTGATTTCTTCGGCAACGACGAACCGAAGATCACTTTCGTTCGTCCACCCGTCGTCAGAAAAAGCGCTGGGCCATTTGAGGTCACGCTCTCAGGATATGGGTTGATTGGTGCGACCGTTGCGCCGAGTCAACCCGGTGTGACCGCCACCGTCATTTCATCAACGTCTACAAGCATCAAGGTCTCGCTCACGGTATCTGATGCTGTTCCTGTCGGACCAATGCCACTGCTCTTCAAGGACGTTCTTGGACGAGGCTTTAGTGCGGAGTTCACGGTCGAGGAACGTCCGATAGGAAATCGCATTGGCTTGTCTGGTGGTCCACCCGATATTCCACCCAATCGGATCAAACCACCACGA
The DNA here is from genome assembly GCA_035278765.1 of Pyrinomonadaceae bacterium. Taxonomy (GTDB): domain Bacteria; phylum Acidobacteriota; class Blastocatellia; order Pyrinomonadales; family Pyrinomonadaceae; genus PSRF01. The sequence goes on from DATEIS010000176.1 coordinate 18,794, forward strand.
GGAAGTTCGTTCCGATCTTCCAGACTCAATCAACATGCGAAGCCAGTGGGAGGTCAGCGATGAGACCAACCACCGTGCACCACATCAACGCGACCAATCAAGGCCCAGGAACTCACTCATTAACGATAGAGAAACACAGCATGCATCAAGCAGCCCCCACTCCCATTCGTCACGTTAGAGCTCTTTCATTCAGGCACGTGCTCGTCCTGGTCCTTTGTTACTGTCTGCTGCTCCAGCCGAATGCGGCGTTCGCAAATCCGGTTGGTCTGAATCCTTCCACACCATCGACGCCCGCGAACAATGCGGGATTACCCGGTAACGCTACGGGCAGTTCGTGGAGTCTTCTCGATCATGCGTTCAGCTTCTTCGAAGACAGTGAGGCTGAGCCGGCGATGGTTGTTGCGCCGGTCGATGCTGCCATCTCTCGCAAAGTCCCGACGCTGTCCAATGGCAAAATTGACGGCCACCTGCGAGTTTATACGGGACAAAATTTTTCGTTTGAAGGCGGCTTCGTCGTCACAAACGAAACGTACGTTGTCGGCACTCCGAACGTCACCGTTGCTCCGAGCGCCACATTCAACGCCGGCACTGTCGATGAATCAGGCAGTCCGGATCCGGCTGGCTACACGATCGCGGTCAACGGCAGTTCTCGTCTGTTAGGAAAAATTCATCGTCGCTCAGACGCGGTGGCATTTCCCGCGGATATCCCGACTTCTGTCCCGCAACCAACCGGCACGCGCTCGGTAACTATCAACACGGCCGCGGACCTCGCCAACATTGGGGATTGGTCCACCTTAAAGGACTTGCACGTCACTAAGTCGGGCGAATCGATAACGGTACCGGCAGGTAACTACGGTTCCTTCAGCGTAACTGGAAACTCCCGCCTGAACCTCACCGGCGGCGTTTACAACTTCAGTAATGGGTTCACTTTGTCCGGCAGCGCCGCGATCAAGGTCACTGGTGTAACGTCCATCAACGTCGCTACATCGGCTTCGATTCATAACACTGACGTATTGATCGGCGAGAACACTCTTCCCGGCGACATTAAGCTCAATGTGCTGGGCTCAACCCTGACAATCACCGGTAACGCAAATATCAAAGCGCTGATACGCGTGCCCAATGGTACGGCGACCATAACAGGGTCGTCGCAGGTACGTGGGCAGGTTATCGCCGATAAGTTGGAGGTTCTCAACAACGGCCAGATTCTGGGAGATACCTCGTCAAATGCACCCGGCGACACGACGCCTCCGGACGTCACGATCACATCACCAGCCAATGAAGCGACCATCGATAATGCATCAGTTACCGTTACTGGCACTGCCATTGATCCAGGAGTAGGCGCAAGTGGTGTTGCGTCGGTACTCGTCAATAACGTTGCCGCGACTTACAACGCAACTACTACTAACTGGACTGCTAATGTAGCGTTGACCTATGGACCAAACACGATAACGGTCCGGTCGACGGACGTAGCGGGAAACACTTCGCCCAACCAACAAATTGTCGTCGTTCGTCCGCAAGACACGACTCCTCCAACAGTTACGATCGCGTCGCCGGCAAATAACTCAACGCATGAGGCGAGCTCAATTACGGTAAGCGGCAGTGTGACTGACACCGGGGCGTTTTCCACCGGTGTCGCGCAGGTTACAGTCAACGGTTCACCGGCGACTCTCAACCTTCAGGACGGAACCTGGACCGTAGCGAATTTCTCGCTGAATAACGGCCCCAATGAGATCACTGTCGTCGCTACCGACGTTGCGGGGAACA
>DATEIS010000177.1:0-5934 GCA_035278765.1 Pyrinomonadaceae bacterium
ATCGAAGAAGTGATCACGGCGCCCGAAGTCATGGCGCCGACAAATGGCGCTGAAGCGAAGGTGACTCCGGCGCCGGCTGCGCCTCGGCCGCCCATGCCGCCTCCACCTTCGAGACAAGTCAGAGTCTTACGACCAACAGCAGCAGCGCTGAACGCTGGCATTCGGCCTGGTGAACGTGCTCCTGCGCCCGCACCGCCGCCGGTCGCGCCACCAAAGGAGCGCGAACGAACGCCTGAGAGACCCGATCGCGGCGGCAGGCTGCGCGAGCGGCCATCTCTCCCGCGAGCAGAGCGCCTGGGGACACCGGGCGAGACCGCCACACCGCAAACTACCTACATTCCGCCTCCCGACGCCGGACGTCGTCGTTCACGACGCAGCAGTCCGCGCGGCGGTCGAAAGATTGAGGGCAAGGCCGGGAGGTTTGATAAGGGCGATTTCATCCCGCCACCGAAGGCGTTGTCTCTCGAAGACCGCATCGCCGGTCGGCTCGAGATGCCCGGCTCCGGTGAACTCAAGTCAGTTCGTTTGATCGAAGGCTCTACAGTTAAAGAGTTTGCAGAGAAACTCGGAATCAAGCCGAAGGATGTTGTGACCCTCCTATTGCAGCGCGGCGTTTTCGCAACCATCAATCAACCGCTAATGGACGACGTTGCCGCCGATCTTGGCAAACGTTTCGGTTACGACGTCTCGTTCGTGCCGTTTGAAGAGATGGTCGCGGAAGAAGAGTTTGAGGAACTGATCGCAGCAGACGCTGACGACGTTGAGTTGCCGCGTGCGCCTGTGGTCACCGTCATGGGCCACGTCGATCACGGTAAGACGTCGTTGCTCGACGCAATTCGCACCACCGACGTTGCAGGCGGCGAAGCAGGCGGCATCACGCAACACATCGGTGCGTACAGCGTGCAGGTTCCGAATCCCGACAATCCTGGCGAGACTCGACGCGTCGTGTTTCTCGATACGCCGGGTCACGAAGCGTTCACAATGATGCGCGCACGCGGTGCGAAAGCAACCGACATCGTGGTGCTTGTGGTGGCTGCCGACGACGGCGTGATGCCACAGACAATCGAAGCAATCGAGCATTCACGCGCGGCAGGTGTTCCCATAATTGTCGCTATCAACAAGGTCGATAAGCCCGACGCCAATCCCGATCGCGTCAAACAGGAACTGTCGCAGCAGGGTCTTTCACCGCTCGAATGGGGCGGCGAAACCGAAATGGTCCAGGTGTCCGCGAAGAAGCGACAGAATCTCGAAACACTTCTCGAAACGATTCTGTTGACGTCGGATATCTTGAATCTGCGCGCCAGCCCGACTCGTCTGGCATCGGGAGTCGTGCTGGAAGCGAAACTCGATCGTGGTCGCGGCGCCGTGGCAACTGTGCTGGTCCAACAGGGCACGCTCAAGATTCACGAGCCATTCATCGTGGGACAGATCTCCGGCAAAGTTCGCGCGATGTTCAACGATCGCGGCGAGCCAATTGCCGAGGCCGGTCCCGCAACGCCGGTGGAAGTGCTTGGTCTGCAAGGCGTGCCGCAAGCCGGCGAGAGTTTGCAGGTAGTTTCTGATATCACCAAGGCACAATCCATATCACAGCATCGCCAGATGTTGAGTCGTCAGGCAACACTGCTGCAAACGACCAAACGCGGTATCGAAGCGCTGGGTGAGAGTGAAGTTAAGGAACTGCTCGTCATTATCAAGGCCGACGTGCAGGGCTCAGTCGAAGTTCTGAAATCGACGCTTCAGAAACTCTCAACCGATCGCGTAAAAGTAAAAGTAATTCGATCCGGCGTGGGTGCGATTACTGAGTCGGACGTTCTGCTGGGTTCTGCGACGCAGGCGGGCTCGTCTTCGTCGGCAGTCGTGATCATCGGCTTCAACGTGCGACCCGAAGCACGCGCTGCCGACGTCGCTAAACAGGAATCGGTCGACATCCGTCTCCACTCGATCATTTACAAGGTTGAGGAAGAGATTCGCGCCGCAATGATCGGCATGCTCGAGGCGATCGAGAAAGAGAAGATCCTCGGCAAGGCTGCAGTCAGAGAAGTGTTCCGCGTTCCGCGTGCAGGCACGGTGGCCGGATGTATGGTTGTCGACGGTTTAATCCGTCGCAATGCGAAGGCGCGACTGATTCGCGACGGCGTTGTGAGTTGGGAAGGCAACATTGGGTCATTGCGACGATTTAAGGATGACGTATCAGAAGTTCGCGACGGCTTCGAGTGTGGTATCAGTCTGGAAAACTTTAACGACGTTAAAGTTGGGGACCAGATCGAAGCCTACATCGTCGAACGTGTAGCAGCGACTGAGTTGTAAGAGGAAGTACTTTGAGTTTGGTGCTTGGTACTTTGACGAAGGCAACAAAGTACAAAGTGCCAAGGACAAAGTACGAAATTGAAATGCGTCGTAAGGAAAGAACCGCAGATACGCTGAGGGAAGAGATTGCTCAGATCGTCGGCTACGAACTGGAAGACCCACGATTAACGATGGTAACCGTAACTGACGTTCGGTTATCGGCTGACAAACGAGCAGCGCGTGTTTACGTCACAGTGGCAGGTGACGAAAACGAGCATAAAGAGGCACTTGCGGCTTTGAAGCACGCGGCGCCTTACGTGAGAAAACAACTCGGCCTCTCCTTGAATCTCCCGCGCACACCCGAGATTCACTTTGTACGCGATCGCGTTGAAGAAGAAGGCGAACGCGTCGATCAACTGCTACAGGAGATCGAACGAGAATGGGAAAGTCAAGGAAAGGAAAGTGGTAGTTAGCCCGTAATTGATGGATTATGCTTAGTCAAGTAGTCGAGCTGATCGAGGCAAAGCGTAGTTTCGCGATCACCTCGCACATTCGTCCCGACGGTGACAGTCTGGGATCGTCACTTGGTCTTTACTGGTTATTGCGCGCACTCGATAAAGACGTCGAAGTGATCATGCGCGATCCAGTGCCACACGCTTATCAACAACTTCCCGGCGCTAATGATGTTCGCGTCACCCCGGCTGTCGATCCTGCTTATCACGCAGTGTTCGTGATCGAGTGTTCCGACATTACCAGGCCGGGACTTGCCGATCTCGAAAAACAGTTTGTGGTGAACATCGATCACCATTCCACGACGGCGCTCTTTGGCAGTATCAACTGGATCGATTCCACTGCGTCAGCAGTCGGCGAGATGATCTACAACCTCTGCAAGGCGACTGGCGTGCGAGTCACTAAAGAGATCGCCGAATGCGTCTACACCGCGCTGATAACCGACACTGGATCGTTCCATTACTCCAACACCACAGAGCGCACGTTCAAGGTCGCTTCAGAACTCGTGCGAACTGGTGTGAAACCAGCGAAGACGGCTGAAGCGGTGTTTGCGAGTTATCCGTGGAGTCGTATTCAGTTGATGGGCGCGGTCATGTCAACTGCGAGAAGAGACGACAGCGGACGTGTCGCGTGTATACGCCAGTCGATCGAGATGCAGAAGCAGGCCCAGGCATCGGATGAAGATGCGGACGGGTTTGTTAACTATCCGTTGACGGTGGGCGAGGTCGAAGCCGTTGCCCTCCTCAAAGAATGCGAGCCGGGTATTTATCGCACCAGTCTGAGATCGAAGGGCGATGTCAACGTGGCCAAGGTTGCGGAGAAGTTTGGTGGCGGTGGCCATCGCAACGCAGCAGGCTGCACGTTACGCGGCTCGTGGGAAGAAGCAGAAACTACGATTGTCGGACTCTTGCAGGACGCGGTGAAGCGCGCTAACGGTGCACGCGACATCACCGAAGACGCATTAATCGAACAATAATTTCAGCACAAAAGGTACAAAACTCATTTTGTGCTTTTTGTGCCTTTTTGTGGCTAATGTCTCAAAAAGAAAAAAAGTATAAGTGGCGCCGCGAGGATTATCAGGAGAAGACGCGCGGGCTGCTGATGGTCCATACCGGTAACGGCAAGGGCAAAACCACCTGCGCCCTCGGATTGATGATGCGTGCCGCCGGACGCGATTTGAATTGTTGCATGATTCAGTTCATGAAATCGCGCAACGATCGTTACGGTGAACATATCGCCGCAGAAAAACTCGGTATTGAAGTTCACACGATGGGCGATGGTTTTACGTGGGACACCAAAAACCCCGAACAGGACATCAAGACAGCCCGCGAAACGTGGTCACTCTGCGTCGAAAAACTGCGCTCCGGAGACTACGACCTGCTCGTTTTTGACGAACTGGTGTATGTCCTGAGTTACAAGATGTTGCCGCTCGATGAAGTGCTCGAAGAATTTCGTGCTATTCGCGCGGCGCAACCTGCACTGCACATTGTTGTTACCGGCCGGGATGCACCACCCGAGCTGATCGAGGCCGCCGATCTCGTCACCGAGATGACCGAGATCAAACATCCTTTCAATGCGGGCATTCGCGCGCAACAGGGCATCGAATTCTGAGTCCACAGATTACACAGACTGGTCTGGAATCTGCGTAATCTGTGGATTTGTGTTAACCTTCCCCGCATCCTATGGCCTGGTTCAGCAAGAAAACTAAACGCATAGAGGCTGTTCCACCCGAAGAGCGCGTAGTGAAGACTGAAAATGTCTTCGTTAAATGCGAAGGGTGCGAAGCACACCTGTTCAAAGGTGAGCTCGACGATGGCCAGCAAGTGTGTAAGAACTGCGGGTATCACTTTCGCATCGGCGCGCGCGAACGTTTGCGATTGCTTTTCGATGACGGCAAGTTTGAAGAACTCGATGCTGAAGTAATCTCGATCGACCCGCTCGAGTTTGTCGACAGTAGACCTTATTCAGAACGACTGGAACAGGCGAAAGATTCTTCCGGTCTACCCGAAGCCGTTATCAACGGGCGTGGGACCGTCGGCGATCATCCAGTCGTTGCCGCCGCGATGGACATGAACTTTATCGGCGGTTCGATGGGTTCGGCGGTCGGTGAAAAGGTCACGCGGTTGATCGAGCGTGCGATGAAAGAGCATTCGGCGGTCGTGATCTTTTCTGCATCCGGCGGTGCGCGTATGCAGGAAGGCACGCTCTCCCTCATGCAAATGGCGAAGATCTCCGCGGCACTCGCAGCACTCGATGAAGCACGTTTGCCGTTCATCTCTGTTTTGACTGATCCGACTACGGGCGGCGTCACTGCGAGTTTCGCGATGTTGGGCGACGTGATCATCGCGGAGCCAAAGGCCCTCATCGGATTTGCCGGCCCACGCGTTATCGAGCAAACCATCCGTCAGAAACTGCCGAAAGACTTTCAAAAATCCGAGTTCCTTCTCGACCACGGAATGATCGATGCAATCGTCGATCGTCGTGAGCTGCGCGCTTACATCATGAAGCTTTTGAACTTCATGATGAACCCGGAGATCCACGGCGAATCCGATATCGAACGAGCCCGTCGCGCCACGAAATTTAAAGAGTAGGCACAAAAAGCACAAAACAGTGGATTTTGAGGCGTCGGTTAAGTATTTGTTGAGTCTCGGGCATGAGACTCTGGCAATTAAACTTGGCCTGAGAAATACCGAGTTGCTCTTCGCGGCTCTCGATAACCCCGAACGGGCGTTTCCTTCAGTTCAAATCGCCGGCACAAATGGCAAAGGTTCGACAGCAGTGATGCTGGATTCGATCTGTCGCGCGGCCGGAATTAAGAGCGGGCTTTACACGTCGCCTCACCTCGTTTCCATCACCGAGCGAATCAAGGTTTCGGGTGTTGAAATCACACGTGAAGATTTCGCTGCGTGCGCAACTGTGGTGCGCGATGTTTCAGAACAACTCGAGACGCTGCCAACCTTCTTCGAGCAAGTAACAGCGATCGCGCTACTAGCGTTTCGCAACGCTCGCGTCGAACTCGCCATACTCGAAACAGGATTGGGTGGTCGGCTCGATTCCACAACCGCTGCAAACGCGAGCATCGTCGGCATCACATCGATCGGTTTTGATCACGAAGAATATCTTGGCCACACGATCGAG
>DATEIS010000178.1:0-7758 GCA_035278765.1 Pyrinomonadaceae bacterium
ACCGACACCGGCTGCCCGCCTTTCAATGCCGGCACAAACTGTATCTGACGCGCAGCCGCAATCGCTCGCTCCGTCAATCCAAACGGAAGCGTGCGGAGCGCACGTATTTGGACCACTTCACCCGAGCTCGAAAAGACCGCGCGCAGCACAACCGTTCCGGTGACGGCATTCTTGCGTGCCTCTTCCGTGTACTGCGGCTCGGGTTTCGACAACAGTCGGGCCCTTTGTTCAACTTGAGTAGGTTTAAAAGGAATACCTGAAGCCCCGTTACCCGTGCCGCCACCTTCGCCACAACAGCCAAACTCTTTTGTTCCTTCACCTATGTTTCCGTTTTCGCCTGGCCCATAGCCCGGTCCGGATCCTTTGCCAATTCCCAATCCCTTTCCATCTCCGATACCTTCCCCTTGACCTGGACCTTTGGATTCCACGGTTGATTTCGATCGCGGATCACCAAAAACGGGAGCCTTGAGATCTCTCCAGAGGGCAGGATCGATATCCATTCCGGCAACCGGCAGTGCCGGCGTATGGATCGGAGGTGTAGTTGGGATTGCTGCTTGAATGTTTGAGGGGGGCGGCAGCTTTCCTGTTTGCGGCGGCAAGGGCGTGCGATTACCTCCGCCACCACCGCCTTGTGCGCGCCTCTGTGACGGCCCGGAGCCTTCCCCAGTTCCGTTGCGAAAACCCACTCGTCCTGGTCCATCAAGACCAATCGAATTCGATGCTAGCTCAGACGGGTCTGTGAGGTTCATGAGAACTATCTCTGGATTCTCGTCAATCATTGCAGCGCCCCTGCCGGGCGTGCTCTTGTCGATCAATATCACCATTACGATCACGCACGTTGTCGCAGCGACTGCCGCGAACGTTGCTGGTATTGCGTTTGGAGACGAACGAAACGCACGCAGCACGTCGCGCGTCATCGCTTTCGTCCACGCAACTGGATCCTTTTTAAAGTCGGGCCAGCTTCGTTTTAGTTCCTCCCTGAAGAACTCAATCTGAATAGCGAGCCGGCTGATCAGCGGTCTGGTCTCGATTATCGTGGGTTGATATTCATAGGATGGTCCATCAGTAGAGTGAGCAATATTCATCGCAGAACCTCGTTTGGCCTGTAAGCACACTTCCAGCGCCCGACGCATCCTCACACTTGGACACAGTCAGTACCACCTCGCGGTAGCGGGTGAGTACGAAGTCAGTTCGCTTACAGAAGAAGTCGAAACGGTGATGCCGGCAAAATATGGAGTTTGCGCGGCGCGGGGAGCCCTCTATTGCTTTGTTACCGAAACCAGTGAAAAGGTGACGCTCTGAGGAGACTGATTATTTCGGCAATGTGATGAGATGCTGCAACTTTAGGATGCTTACTTCATATTGTTGAAAAGTTTTGTCGCGCGCGCGCTGTCGATTCGTTGCAGGATTCGATACTGCTGCAGGGCGCCGTTACGATTGTTCATCGCAATGAACGACATGCCGAGGTTGTAGTGCGCTGAAGCGTAATCCGTCTTCTGCTGGACCGCGATCATATACTGCTGGATCGCTTCGGGGTATCGACTCAGTTGATGGAGCGCATAGCCGAGTTCGTTGTGAGCTTCGGGATAGTTTGGTCGTAACTGGACCGCTTTGCGGAGTTCGTCAATGGCCTCTGCGTAACGCTCAAGATCATTTAAACACCAGCCGAGGTTGTATTGCGCGGTCACGTTGCCGGGCCGCAACGTCAGGCCCTGTTTGTATGATCTCGCGGCTTCTGCGTACTGCTTGGTGTTGTAGTAATAAACGTCGGCAAGTCCGAGATGTGCGAGACCCATGTCAGGCTTTTGACGAATCGCTTCCTGATACGACTGGAGAGCTTCATTATTACGGCCGAGGTTTCTGAGTGCGTAACCGATTTCGTTGTGTGCCTCGGGGTAGTTCGAACGGTACGAGAGTGCGCGCTGCAAACTCGTGATTGCTGCGTTGTAGTTTTTCTCTTCGTTTTGAATCCAACCGATCTCGTAGTGAGCGGCTGCATAATCGGGTTTGATAACAATGGTTTGATTGAAGAGCCTAAGGGCGTCGGCGTATTGTTCGAGTTTTTTGTAGGTGTAGCCCAACTCGAAATTCGCGGCTGCATGATTGGGTTGGGCAGCGATAACTCGCTTTAGCGGATCGACTGCTGAGTTGTAATCTTCGAGGTCGTTGTAGATCCAGCCGATGCGATAGAGCGCCGAAGTCATCGACGGATTGATGTCGACGGCCTTTAAATATTGATCGAGTGCTTCGCGATATTTTTTCGCGTTATAGAGCGTTTCGCCCTGCTGGTAAAAGTTGTCGGCGATGCTGGTGGTTGAGCCGATAACTGTGGGCCGCTTGACTGCCGGGGTTGGTCTTTTGACCGGTGGTTTTGTTGTCGATGCCGGTTTGGTAGTGGGTTTGGTTGCGGGCTTGGTTGTGGGCTTAGTGGAGGGGCGACTGGTGCTTCCTCCAATCGTCCCGCCGCCAGTGACACCACCCCCCTCGTGTTGCGCGAATGCGACATTGGAGAGGGTTAATATTAATAGGACTGTAGACAGAGTTACGAAACGGGGGCTCGACATTGGAAATCTCCTGGTGCTCAAGCGGAATGGGGACGGTCAGAAACCGCGACAGGCATTATAGTCTGTATCTGTGTAATTGTGGATAAAAGTGCGGGCTGATGGCGTGCTCGTTTGACAGGCTCAAATCCAATACGCTAACGTAACGCGCTTGCGCTAGCGTTCAACCCTCTCACCATCTGCGTCCCGTTCGTCTAGCGGCCTAGGACACCGCCCTTTCACGGCGGCGACACGGGTTCGATTCCCGTACGGGACGCCAAATTCCTTCAGCATTTTGACATTTAGCTAACTCGAATCAGTCAAGCGCTTTCTTAATGGACGCTCTTAGTGGACGCATCTGCGCTCGTGCTGACTGATCATATGCAAAACCGAAGTAATACTGCTCTCCGCCTCGCATGTTACCGCAGTCCTGCGGCGGTAACCTGAGGGAACTTAAGAGTACTCTTCGACCACAACAACCGTTAACTCCTTGGCCCAGGGCATCTGCTTCAATGCACAGCCGCCGGACACCGAGCGAATTTGTGGCCGGTTGCAACAAACCCGAACCGAGCAAAAAGCCGGATTTTTAACTCACGAATTGGCCTAATAATTTGGGATGTGTCACCAGTGGCTCACCGTCTCGAAACAAAGCCACTTTAACCATTGTTCGACTTCGACGGCTTTGACTTCCGACAACTTGTAAGACCGCCAGCGAGGTAAGATCCCACGGTAAGTTCTCAAGCAGAAAGGTTCTGGCGAACTACTTATGGATCCGCTCACCCAAATCTTTTGATCGAACGCTGCTAATAAGAGCCTCTACTCTTGCTGAAGTCTGGAAGGTGGGAGATTCTGAAACATCTGGGAAGTGCACGATCTCATTCTGCAGAGCCTTTAGGTACTCCGCTCGTTTTGCAGCTTCACGCGACCGTTCTGAAAAACGGCAGACAGCCATCACCGCGGCCGTGCCAGCTGCTGTCAATGCACCCGGAAGTATAAAAATGCTTACGGAAGCCAAGGCAGAGGCGACGGCAGCAGAGGAAGCGACCAGAGTAACGTAGGTCAACCACTGACTTTCTTTGGCTCGAAACTCAGCCAATTGCATGTATTCTCTTTCGCTATTTCTTAGAATTGCTAACAGCCTTGCTTGAATGCTGGTTTCTTTCGCGACTTCAAAATGACTCCCACTTGGGCTCGCGATCAAAAGGTGAGACGCAAAGTCGTTGATTTGGGCCAACGCAAGTTCACGATCGAGTGCCCTTAACCGCTCTTCATAGGCGAAGAAGGCACCCGACTCACGCCATTCTGACGGTAAACCGGCTAAGTATGATTTTAAATCGCCAATCTCCTCACGGACTGTCTCAGGAGACCGAGGCGCTTCAAGCATAACACTCATATCATCCCACCAGTCGCTGCCCACACTCGGCCCTTCGGATTACCTGAGCGATCCGTGCCAAACCACTTGGTCCAATACCGCACTGCAGCAACGGTAATCCGCTGATAGTTCACATGGCTCACGGGTAAGACATATATCGGATAGGCATCACAGTTGAACCGGGGTTTCATGCGAGGACCCAGCAAGAGTCTAACCACAGGCTGGTCTGGACGGGGTAGTGGCTGGCTAGAACTGAGCGGTATCTCCACCGCAAGGTCAACATCTCCAGGTTCAGATTTAACTGTCGTATAACTACCGTTGAGGAGTTGTCTACTATCGGGAGTCAGACCGTCAGCCAGAAGAGCGGCCCGATGATCATTCCACCCATCATAGATCTGCAGTCGCTTCGCATTCGGTGTCATCACAAAGCGTGCCTCAAACTCGATTCGAGTGGGCGCGAAATCTCCTTGAGCCAGTCCTCCATGCGCCGTAAACAGCGGCAACGTGGTTAGGAGGTGGCGAAGATTAGGCAGTTCGTCGAGAATGTCCGACATGTAATCGATTCTCCTGAAGCATTATTATACGGCTGTGACCATCCAAACAAACAGTTATGACGTAGATCTCGTCATAGTGCTGTCTTTTAAGCCCTTTCTTGAAGTTAGGTCGCGCGTCTAATCACCCCAAATGTGAGCACTTATGGGGGGGTATCAGAAAAACAGGCTGTTTTATCGAGCGTCGCGCTTCGATCGTCTTAGAATAAAATCCCTGCCCTCTCTTGTTCCTGTACTCGGATGGACGACTCGAAGATGAGTGCAGGGGTGTGCATGAGATGTAAATCATTTCTACTTGCCGTAAGGATAGCTTGAGTAGAACTTCATGGCCTGTAACAAGATACTAATCCAACATTCTGCTTTCAAGATGTTCTCAATCGCTGGGCATTCCTTTTGCCCTCATTCAGGCGTCCATTAAACGTCCAATAACGATCCTCTAGAGTTCCTTAGACTACCTTACGATTCTATCCATGCCGCAGGTTCCTTTGAATGGCTACAAATCGCTTCTCTTTCACGGCTGCGACACGGGTTCGATTCCCGTACGGGACGCCAGTAACTATGTTGGTTACTATCTAGGGAAGCAAAGGGTTCGGGTTGCAAACAATCACCCCTACTCAATCAATTTCCGATATTTTTCGCCTTTTGCCCACTGCTCTCGAACAATTTTTTTTAGTTCAACCTCATCAGGAGTTGTTGAGCGGTGATCTTCACAGAGAAATCTTTCACTTAATATTTTCATCGTAATTCGAACAACTCCAATATCTGTGAATCGGTTGCCTTGTTTAGCAAATGGCGGGCGTTCCTCTTCGTAAAGTCGAAAGGCCGCTTCCCCTTTGTCGATCATCTCATCAATCTCTCCTATCGTCTTGTAGCCACTCTTCAACAGTGGGTTCAGTAAATCTGAGAGATCTTTTGGGCCGGCGCGCTCTCGATCTGGAAATTTAGCTTCCAAGTATGCAGCCAAGCTGTCCAGGTTCAATTCTTGAGATTTTTTCTCATCACCTGAAGCAGCCGCTTCAAATACCTCCTTCATCTGCTCTCGCGATACCTTACTTTGACTATGGAACATTTCAAAGTGCCTATCGGCAACATAGAACAGTCCACTCAATGCATAAAAGTCTTTCCTTAATTCTGCTGGTACGTCCCTATCGCTCTTGTAATCGAGATGGTGGGAGACGTTCGCCCACGCGTCCATTGCAATAGTCCTAACTTGGATTTCGAACGGCAGTCCTGCGATGTTGTCATACCTCGGACCGGTGTACTCTTTCTTCATGGTGCCAACGAAGTGAACAGACATATAACCAAACGACGATACCTCCGCGCCTTCGATCTTATTGTTCAGACAGCACCTGAAAAGTGTTTCGAATCACAACCGCTATTCGCTCGAGGTCGGAGAGATATAGACACACTACTCTCAAACCGACAATATCGTGAATTTCTTCAAAGGGATTCCACTTGGCCTGCGTATCCTCCGGCCTTCTGGTTTCTCTGCTCTTGACCTTTTCGAGAAACGACTCAAAATTCTTTACTCTTGACGGAAGTGAATGATATTTGATCCCGGCTTGCTCAAGCGCTGTTCGCAGCGCGTAGAAAGCTTCTTCTCGCAAGTGCTCAAACAGCGACCCTTTAGCTTTAAACTCTTCCGCTATTTGCCTGTGGTCCATTACTCTTTTGTGTCCGGCCCTGGTGCCGGTTAACTCTCTCGGAAGTCGAAAGGTGCTAAATTCGTGGAGAGATTGGAACGGTGTTCATTGTATCTGAGGGGAAGGATGAATGTAAGGTTCTGAGCATTGGGGGCATGTAGAGCCTTGGAGATCGTCAGACAGGAATGCGATTGGGCACAGCGACCTACTGGAAGACTTTCCATTTCTTTCAGCCACGCAACAAGCGCTTCCAACTGGAAATGCTTCGGACGCCAAACTTCGAACGAAATCCAAGAAACCACTCGTTTAGTGACATGTTGACTTATGAAAGCTTGTCTATCTTCGCTCCCGCAAGCGTTTCCGAATCCAGAGGGGATCGCGCCGCAGATCGAGAATGGCATAAACGTAAATCATCTCGTCTTCACCTCATAATAGATGCCGAATGGGAATCGCTTCGACAGCATTCGATAGAATCAAAGTAGATTGGATGAAAACCAGCAAAAAGAACCAGAGAATCAAGATCGGAGAGGATTGAGTCGAGAAAGTAATCGCTGACTCCCGTTTCGCACGATTCATAGAATTGTGCGCCCGACTCGAGGTCTTCTGCCGCGTCCTCGAGTATTTACAACGGTCATGGTTCAGAGCTTCGTAGACGGGATCTGAGTTCTGCCAGAGTCAAAAACTTTGCTTCTCCGCTCTGCGCTCGCGCTTTTCTCTCAGCCAAAACGTCTTTATGCCAGTCCGGTGACGGTATCTCGTCACCGCATCGATTGAGGGAGTCCCAAAGCTGGTCCATCGCCCGCAGTCGTTCGGTCACTGACATCTTCTCTATCTGTGAAGATTCAATCATGTGGTCACACTACCACCTCTAGGCGCGGGCTTGCAAGACGCAACTCGCGAGAGTTCCTGTGAGGTTTACATAGGTGTTTCATCAGTTCATTGGCGAGTCCAATAAGGGTCCAATAACGAGTCCTGAGAGCACCTTTGACTACCCTTGCAGCGCTATCCATGCCGCAAAGTTCCTTGAATTACCGTAAATCGCTTCTCTTTCACGGCGGCGACACGGGTTCGATTCCCGTACGGGACGCCAAATTCCTTCAGCATTTTTAACATTTAGCTAACTCGAGCCAGTCAAGCGTTTCTTAATGGACGCTCTTAGTGGACGCATCTGCGCTCGTGCTGACTGATCACATGTAAAAACCGAAGTAATATTGCCCTTAGCTTCCCATGTTACCGCAGTCCTGCGGCGGTAACCTGAGGAACTTAAGAGTACTCTTCGACTCAACAATCGTTACCTCCTTGGGCCAGCATGTGCTTCAGTGTGGCAACGGCATGTTAATACTTTCGACTGCCGCCCGTTAATCTTGTGTACTGACTTTCCGCCAACCCAGCCGGTTACTGATATTCAACGAGGAGTTTATTTAAAATGATTCGAAGACCCGTCAGAGCTTTGACAGCCATCCTTCTTCTTTGCGCACTGATATTCACTGCGGGCCACGCACAGACGCCGAACAAAGGCAAACTTGACCAGTTTTTTAACCGACTCGCCGAAAAGAATAAGGCGATGGGCAGTCTCACCGTAACCAAAGAGGGCATCGTTTTTTACAGCCGTACTATCGGGTACAGCCACATCAATAGCACCGAAAAGAAAC
>DATEIS010000179.1:0-6236 GCA_035278765.1 Pyrinomonadaceae bacterium
CGTCGCTCCACTCATAAGCATTAAATCCGCTCAAGCCAATCCGCCAAGACTTACTGGTCCAGGCTCGTATGACATTGTTGCTGAGGTCCAGTTTTCGGAAGGAGTACCAGCAAAAGCGAACGCGGTTATCGAACTTAACGAGGCGGTCAACTTCAACACAGTTGCATACGACGTTCGTGCGGCCAGTGGAGCAGGTGTGAACGGAACTGGCAATACCAGAGTCGTTCATGTGGGTGGTGGACCAGGGGTTAAAGTGATTACCTGGCCCATCAACGTGACGACAAGCGGTTCAGGTAAATTTCCATCCTTGCCGAACCTCGTTATGAACGATGTCCGCATCGAGTCGTCCACGCCGAGTGTTGATGTTGGGACCGGCAACATATCGGTTAAATCAACCATTGCCGCTGCTGCACCGTCACCCTCAAAATCCTCGTCGCCTGTGCTTTGTAAATGTGACGGTGAAACTAACAGGTCGCCAATAGTAATCGATATTTCAGGGAATGGTTTCCGGCTCAATGATACTGGGATAGACATCCGTTCGGACGATGCATTTCTTGTCCTTGATCGCAACGGCAACGGGACTATTGATAGTGATGCCGAGCTATTCGGCAATTTCACGCCGCAACCTGATCCGCCGGATGGCGTGACTCAGAACGGTTTTCTGGCATTGGCTGAGTACGACAAGTCGTCAAAGGGTGGTTACCAGGACAGTGTGATTGATCGTAACGATGCTGTATTTGCGTCGCTCCGCTTATGGCAGGATACGAATCACAACGGCATCTCGGAGTCGTGGGAGTTGCATACGCTTCCGGATCTAAACCTGGAATCGATTTCGCTCGACTTCCGAGAGTCAAAGCGAACTGATCAGTACGGTAATCAATTCCGCTACCGTGCGAAGGTAACAAATGCGCGCAATGCGAATGCAGGACAGTGGGCTTGGGATGTCTTATTCGCAGCACCCTGAAGAAGCGTCTTTCAATGTATTTTTTCAAGTAGCACGATTGGAACTTCAATACCCCCAGACCATTCAGAAGCAAGGTATCCATATTCGTCAGGCAACTTGGACGGATCTACTTTGCCGTGTGGACTGACCAAGTGACGTTTACATCGTTCCCTCTTTCACGGAGCCAACAAAGAAAGTCCCACTCGACTGGTCCACCGTCACGCTTTCCGGGTACACATTCGCACTATCAAGAAACGTGTGTAGGATCGGAGGCGCATACGGCCGCACAGTCTCTTGCGCGTTGCTGTCCGCCGCCAAGGTGAGTAACGCGACAATGGCCAAAATCAGTTTGTGCGGCATGCGTGCCTCCTTCAGCGCCATGCGGATAGCAGGCGCGCTCTTCTTATAAACCGCCTGCCAAAACTCTTCAATCTGAACGAAGCAACTGGTAGGATTGCGCGAGCAAGCCGCTAACTCTTCTCTCGCAGGACCGTGCGTACTGACCTGCTTTGCCTCAAAGTAGGAATCGTACTTGGATCGGGTCAGTACAGGGAGCGGTAGCGACCTGGTCGGTGATCAGCATGCGATATCCTAACGATTTTGACCCCCACGGTTGGACCAGGTCGCTACTGCTCCCTGTAAACTGACCCGATCCAAGTACGATTTCTACTTTTGAGGTAAAGTCCGTACTGACCCGGTCCAACGGTGACGTCTGAGGCAAAGCATGTCCAGAAATCAATTCCGACTCTTGGTGGTGATCAATCAACTGCTGATTTTTGGAGCGGTTGTGGTTCAGGAAATCACTGATAATTCACTTCCACCGGAACTAAAGAATTATCTCGGCATCGACGAGAGTGTTTTGAACACGCAAATCACAAGCGTTACGCCGCTCAGTGACGTGCCTTACTGGTTCGGAACAGTGCTTCTGTTTGTCGGCGCCATTGCGTCCGTTGGTCTGTTTTTTGGAAAAGGATGGGGGAGGAAACTGTTCCTACTGAATTGGGTTGCGATGCTCATGCTCACCTTGGCAACGCAGGTTTACATTAACACCGGCTGGACTGCTTTTGTTTCTTACCTGGCGGGAACCACCGACGGCATGATCCTCGCGCTCATCTACTTTTCTCACGTCAAAAGAATGTTGGAAAATGCAAACGACGTCTGACAGGAAGGATCCGCACTCACTGAATACGAATTGTCGCCGAGTTGCTGGTTTTGCCGCGAAGCGTCACTGACACTCTCAATTCGCCTGGCACAACTAAATCGCTCGGTAACATCAGCGTCAATTGACTCAACCACGGAACGCCCGGAACCTTTCGCAAATCCTCAACGGGCAAGTTGTGTTGTACTTGTGATTGATCGGTCGCTTGCGCCGTTACGATCGAAAGTGATTCCCCGCTGAACAAATCCAAATCCACCAGTAGCAACTTAATACGAGTTCGCTTGTCGTTGCCGAAATACTCGTTATTCAGGAGAGGAAAAGGATCGCGATTCAGAAAGACGGAATCGACTGCTAACGCCTTCAGTGAATCATCTTCAGTTAACAGGATTGGTTCCTGGGCAAAGATAAGAATGGCAAACGGTAGAGCGGCGCCACTGAAATCTAATGGCTGTGGACCAGCAACAAAACCTCCCACGGACACAAACCCGACTTGCACGGGATTGAAAACGAAATTCCTTCGGTACGCTCGCAACTTGATGCTGTTATTCGCTCCCATGGAAAGAATGTAGTTGCCCTGTGTGTCGGTAATGGCAACGCGAGTTCCTGTAAGATTACCTTGCGCGACGACGGCGACGTCGGGAATTCCCAAGCCGGTGTTTTGATCTGTGACTCTGCCTGAGAATGTAACGGTTTGTGAGTAGGCGGATACGGAAATGGTTAGGACAAGCGTGAGGGCCAGCCAGAAGGTTTGCATGGAGTATCGAGAAATCATTTAGTCTGGACCACTCTGCCTTTGAGAATCTTTCCCCTTCTGTTCCCTTTATATAAGCAACGGCTGAGGCCTAAAGCATGGTAGCGACATTTCGCGGTCAAGCCAAATACGTACTTGGATACCTGGCAGAAATAATCTGTCGAGCCGGCGATGAATCTGCGGCGGCGCTCTTCGTGCTCATGGGAACATTTAGGCCACATCGCTGACAACCTCGCCCAGTGGTAGCACCGCCAAAGAATCTTGCTGACAGAAGCTTCAGTAAATCCCGCCCACGGCAGTGGGCGGATCCTTCAAGTCCTTTCTACAAACCAAACCTAAAATTAAAATTCTAATACCGCCCACGGTAGTGGGCGGATATTTCAGGTCTGCACTATTCATCAACAATTCACGAACTCCCGAGGGCGGAATCTAGGATAAATAGTAAAGACTTGAACAATCCGCCAACTTCCGTTGGCGGGATTCAAAACTCCTCAGAAAACTTTCATATAGAAAGGACTTGAACGATCCGCCCACTGCCGTGGGCGGGATTCTCGCATCGCGGGTAATGGGTGTCAGATTTGACAGCTTTGAGTGTCAGTTATGACATGCCAACAAAGGCGACAAAAGCAGAATTAATAGCCTTTTGGGCCATATATCTTCGGCATAAAACTGGCAGTGAGATGAAACGCCGCTGGCGGGATGATTTCAATCGCCGGATGGGCAGCCCGGGGCAAGTGCCTCGTCATTTTTTCCCATTAGATCTGCTGTATCTATTTAAGGAAGAATACTATGGTTACCAATCCCCCAGCTTTAGTGATGATCATCCGGCACGGTGAGAAGCCAGGCGATCCAGCTAATGATGATGATGGCGGGCCGCATCTGGCGCCACTGGGCTCAGGCCGTGCGGCTGCCCTGCCTTCGCTGTTCACCCCCGATCCCAATGCACAGATGCCGGTTGCCAACTGGGAACAGTTGAGTTGCGATCTGGCCACCAGCACGAAGGACCAGTTCACCGGCACATACGTGTCGAGCGGGATCAACGCAGGGCAATCGCGTTTCCCAACGCCCGACTTCCTGTTCGCATCGCAACAGGATCCACCAAACACTGGCAGCAACCGTCCGGCCGAAACGATCACTCCACTGGCCGAGGCGTTGCAGTCTTACTACAACCCGAGCATCACGATTAATCAGAACTTCACCAACGACCCCAACGGTCTCTCCGCTCTAGTGTCAGAAATCATGAATAACCCGAACACCTACGGCGGAAAAATCATCCTGATCGCCTGGCACCACGGTCAGATCCCGAACTTGACCCTCGACTTTCAGGTGCCCCCCAACCAGTTGCCTTTCACACAGTGGCCTTCGAATCGCTTCGACATAGTCTTCCTAATCGCGTGGGAGAACGGTCAGGCGTTTCTGAAGTACGACTTCCAACTACTGATGTACGGCGACACTGATTCCATCTCTTAACCCGAATAAGGAGAAATTATGACAACCTCTACACCTACACCATGCGATCCGATGTTTACAGCGGGCTCCGTCACGCTAGCTCTTGATGCGCCCCAACAATCAATCGCCACCCAGTCACTTCCTCAGAACTTTCGAAGCATGCAGAGTCTGCCCATCGCGGGCAATACTGCATCCGGCAGCGCTCAGTACAGCCTGTCTCAACTTCAAGCGATGATTAAACAGAAAGTGGTAACTACTCCGTTGGTGATCGTAGACTTACGCCAGGAGTTTCACGGCTTCTTAACCGTTAACCCGGCTCTCTATGGTGAGACTGAGATCGCCGTCGGTTGGTTTGCTGAGCGCGACTGGATCAACGTCGACAAGGACCTCCCGAGCATCGGAACATTCGAGACCAGGAAGCTCGTTGAGGCTTCAAACTCCCAAAACCTGGTCGTTTACCAAATCACGTCGAAGAGTAAAACCGAAGACGGGATTTGCACTGCGACCCCAAATACGGTGACCACGACAACCACCAGAAACGAGCAGGCACTGACGCAATCGCAAGGGGTCGGGTACCTTCGTCTGCCCACCACGGATCACTGCCGGCCGCGCGATTATGAGGTCGATCAGTTCGTTTCTTACGAAGCGGGATTGAAGCCTGGCACATGGCTCCATTTCCACTGCCGTGCCGGCGATGGTCGTACTACTGTGTTTATGGCGATGCACGACATCATTCACAACGCGGACGCGCCTGGTATTAAGCTTCAAGACATACTCACCCGCCAGGGGCCTAAGCCTAATGGAATAGGTGGCATTGACCTCTCGACGGAACCTACGGATCAAACGGTTTTCGACTATCCGTTCTCACAAGACCGCGTACAATTCATGCAACTGTTTTTCGCGTACGTCCAGGAAGAGAAGTCCGGAGGGTTCGAGGTGAAGTGGTCCGACTGGATCGCCACTTAAGTTTGGATCGGCTTGCCTCAAAAGTCGGGAACGATTCTTAGACCGGGTCAGTACAGGGAGCGGTAGCGACCTGGTCAAACCATGCGAGTCAAAATCGTTAGGAGACATCGCATGCTGATGACTGACCAGGTCGCTACCGCTCCCGGTACTGACCCGGTCCAAGAATCGTTCCCGACTTTAAGGCAGAGCGATAGCGAGTCACTCAGAGGATCCATTTTCTTACTCGTATCGGAGCGTCTGCAACGGATCGACTCTCGTTGCGCGTCGCGCTGGTAAATAACACGCTAGCAGAGTCACTCCCGCCAGTAGCAATGTTACGACACCAATCGTGAGCGCATCGCTGGTCGTCAATCCCACCAACATACTCGACAACAGTCGCATGGCGGCGAGCGAGGCCGGAATGCCAATGACGGCGCCAATCACAACCAGCTTCATGCCCTGGGCCAGCACGAGAACCAGAACGTTGTGTGCCTGTGCTCCAAGCGCCATGCGGATTCCGATTTCGCGTGTGCGTTGGACCACCAGCCACGCCATCACACCGTAAAGCCCAATCACTGCCAGCATCAAAGCCAAAGTGCCGAGCACAGTCACGCCGTGTGACGCCGCCGCCATAATCGTTTGTTGTCCGGTGATTATCTCTTCAAACGTCTTCACCTTCAGTCGAAGTACAGGCTCAACTGCAAACGCCTCGCGGCGTGCAAGATCTTTCAGGGCTGCAGCGTCCGTCGTAGTACGCACCAGTAGTTTCGTATCCATTTCGCCAGGCGTAGTGCCGGGAAGATAGACCTTGAGCGGCGGTGTTTCTCCGGAACTATAGAGCTGATTATCACGCGCAACACCGACCACTTGCGCCGAAGAAGAGATCATTTTGCTCCCGCCGTCACGTATCGGTTGCTCGATACGTAACAACTTGCCGAGCGCACTCTCGCCAGGCCATAGACTTCGCGCAGTCGATTCACTGACAATGA
>DATEIS010000180.1:0-21788 GCA_035278765.1 Pyrinomonadaceae bacterium
AAGCAGGAGAATCTTTTGTTAAGAGACTCGTGAGGCTCGTCGAAAAGTTAGGCCAGGCTCTGAGGACAGCCAAAGCTTTCTCTGTAAGCTCAGGCACAATATGACGATTCTGTTTGGTCGTCAATAGAAATGTGAACGCTCTGTGAGCGCAGAAATCAAAGTGAACAGTTATAATGACGCGCGGAGAATTATCAGAGGACCTATCGAACTATGGGAAACAACTTCTTCAAAATCGACAATCACCTGGCGCTCGAGAACCTTTTAACAGACTCGACAAAGAAACCCGTGATCGTTTTTAAGCATAGTAATGCCTGCTCGATCAGTGCCCGAGCGTATCGCGAAATGGAAAAGGTTGATGGAGTGAATATTCTCGAAGTTCAATCCGCCCGTGCTATTTCGAATGAGTTTGCAACGTTGACGGGTGTTCGTCATGAAACTCCACAGGTAGTGATCCTGCGCGATGGTAAGGCAGTTTGGGATGCGTCACACTTTGACGTCGTCGCTGCTGAGGTTATGAAAGCAGTTGAATCTCATAGTTGACCCATTCCTATTCAAATGATGGAACTACGCGGACCGGCGATTGAGCCAAGAGAAATCAAACACGAAGACGATTTCACAGTGAACATCGTCTGGGCCGACGACAAGCGCTGCAGCTTTCGTGCTGCTGATCTCCGACGTTCGTGTCCGTGCGCGCAGTGTGTCAACGAGTGGACTGGCGAACGAGTGTTGAAGGCCGAGAGCATTTCTGAGACTATTGAGATTCGAGACCTTAGCATCGTGGGGCGTTATGCGCTCAACTTTCGCTGGAGCGACGGTCACGAAACCGGAATCTACAGTTTTCGATACCTGCGTGAATTGTGTGAAAGTCAGGGTGCCGTAAAATGAACGAACGCGATTTTTTTAACGAGAAAGAAGAAGTAAAGAAGGCGACTTATAGCTGTCCTCATTGTCGCGAACGTGCCGAGTACGACGTTCGCTGGCTTAAACGCACGAGGAAGCCACAGCCGCCACGCGGTGCGAACGAACAGGATCGCGCTCGTTTTCAAAAATCACGCGATTACCTCGTGCGAATCGACGATATGCTTGCCTGCCGGAATGCCCGTTGCCGTCGCCGGTTTGAAATTCCGAGTTCGCAGTCCGTGGTCTTTATCTGAGTCTGAGCCTCACAGATCAAGCAAAAAGCCGACACCCGTCGGATAAATCTCAAAACACGTCAGTCTAAATCCCTCAAAAGCGCCCAAAATCGTTGGCGTGTCGCTTGCATTTGGGCCACTGCCAGTTAGCTCTCCCGTTCGAGAAACGACATGATTGAAACTCAACAATTCGCAGGTGCGAACAAATCAAACACTTCTTTTCTGACGCCATTCGAACGCCGGCTCGCGCCGAGATTACTGCCGCATTTCCCCTCCTGGCTGCAGACTTATCACTTGACGATGCTGACGCTCGTTTGGTCCGGCTTCATTCTGCTGTTTTCCTATTGGGCCGCCCGCGATTTGCGCTGGCTCTGGGGCGTGTCGGCGATGATTTTTATGCAATACGTCACCGACCATTACGACGGCAAGATTGGGAAATATCGCGGC
The DNA here is from genome assembly GCA_035278765.1 of Pyrinomonadaceae bacterium. GTDB lineage: Bacteria > Acidobacteriota > Blastocatellia > Pyrinomonadales > Pyrinomonadaceae > PSRF01. Next base: position 1,581 of record DATEIS010000180.1, read on the forward strand.
ACGGGTTTGGTCAAGTGGGGTTATTACATGGATCATCTGCTCGACTACTTTTTCCTGTGTTCGGTGATCATCGGTTACGCCTTCATTCTTCCGGAAGGTTCGCGTCTTCAGGTTCTGATCCTGCTGGCGATTTGTTCGGGTTATGAAGTGAGCACCTTTCTAATGTTTTCCACAACGGACCGCTTCAAGATCAGCTATCTGAAGTTTGGCCCGACTGAATTCCGCTTGGCGCTGATCATCATCAACGCCCTCCTCGTGCACTACGGCACGCGCCAGATGATCAACGGCCTGAAATACGTGAACATTGGCGGCGCGATCGGCCTGGCTGTCATGATCTACAAGACTCATAAGGTTGTCTGGGCGCTCGACATGAAGCAAAAGGACGCCCAGCTCGCTCCGGAACCTTAGCGCGTGTCCGCGGATGGTGTGACTGTTCTGCTACGTGTGTACGGTTTGCGACCGACTGTATCCGGAATGCGTCTCCCAAAAAATTAATTTTGCGAGAAGTGGCCCTTTTTTCCGGCGACGTGCGCGTTACCGGATGTGGCCTCTTCTTTGCAAGAGAATTCGCCGTTCGACGTTCTAAGTTTTATTAATTTTGGGAACTGTGTGGCGAGAATTTCGTTTGGGTAATACAAGATCCAAACGAACTCGAAATAAAAGCAATGTCTGAGAAGAAAACAATTCGTATCATAAAAAAGGGCGAGAAAACCCGTCCAATCGTTAAGGTAAAAGCTGCTTCCGCTAGTCAAACGGCGCGCGATATGGTTGAAACCGTCACCAATTGGGTTAACGAGTTTCAGCAAAAACGACGCGTTGAAACGACAAATGCGCTACGGATGCTTGCCAAAACGCCACGGGGCAGCGAAGCCTAATTACAGCTAAAAAGAACGCCGAACCCAAAAATTACGGCGCGAGACGGCTCCAGCCATCTCGCGCCGCTTTATTTTGCTCCCGACTATGGTTTGACAGTCTATTTCCGCCGGGCGTAGCATCGCGATTGACCCAATACAACCCAGTGGAGGCTGAGTTATGGTTAGAAGGAGTTCTCCACGAAAAGGGAAGCGTCAGCAGGCGCGGCCCGTATTTGACAGCATTCGCAAGCCTGGGGCGCCACCCGGGCATCCGATAGAACGCGCCAAGCCGGATGAAGTAGCGCGTCCGGCAGGTCGGAAAGCGAAGCACAAGCGCCGCCCGGAAACGACCGACGAAGATGTCTGAATCGGCAACAGTATCGCGAGCATTCATCACCCGCGCATCTGAATTTCTGGTGGGAGATTACCTTCCGAAGATTGAGCGCTGTCTCGAGAAGCTGACGGACGAGCAGATTTGGTGGCGCGCAAACGAAGAGTCAAACAGCATCGGCAACCTGATCCTCCACCTGTGTGGCAATGCGCGCCAATGGATCATTTGTGGCGTCGGCTCGCAACCAGACAATCGCAATCGCGATTCAGAATTTCAGCAACGCCATCCAATTCCTCGCACCGAGCTCCTGACGCTATTGCGTTCAACGCTTTCCGAAATCCAAACCACACTAGGGAATTTGGACCCCACAACAGTCCTGGACCGCCGCAAAATCCAGGGCCACGACGTCGACATCCTCGAAGCCATCTTCCACGTCACCGAACACTTCTCGATGCACAGCGGCCAGATCATCATGCTGACCAAGATGCTGACCTCGTCTGACTTGCGCTTCTACGGTTTTGAAGACGGCGTGCCGGTTGAACGCTGGCGTTCTCAACCGTCCGGTTCGTCTTAAGCGCCCCGGAAGTGGGCTGCTGTTCGTGGCGCCACAGACGTGGTTCACCTTTACATGATGGATTACCCAAGATTCGGGGGATTATGCTGATTGATCACTGGAAACGCCGAAGGCGCGAACCGCGTTTTACTCAAGGCTGCCCTCGGATCGATTGGTCCGTGTCCAGCTTGCCCCAATGCTTCCAGTTCGGCCAGACGGTTACGTGCAGAATGAATCCGGGAGCAAGGCGTGGTCTTCTAACGCGACTGTTTCGACCGAACATGGGACTGCACGATGTCGGCGAAGTCACAGGAACGTATCTGATTGCAAAGATAGGCGCTATTTCGACTCTACGGAAAAAGTGGAAGTGGGACGCTCTCGAAGAAAATGTCTCGTGGTTTTCAGAATTGTTCGCTGAAGTGGCGCGAATCCTGAGAGCTGCAAACACCGAGTCAACGGTGACAATTCCTCTTCATCCAGATCGCTTTTTAGGGACTTTGTAGCGCGCTGTGATACACAGGTGCGGGCGGCACTTGAGAGCTCACAATTGGAGCAACAGCTTGCAGCAGTTGATGTGACGCTTGACGAATGGTTTGCCGCTTAACACGGATCGGATCCGTGTTCATCTGTGGTTAATTAATTGCCGCCGTCGACGTGCTCGACGGACCCGAAACCTTCTTGATGTACCAGCGAGTCTACAAACACAAGAAAGCAGTGGTTATGATGCAGCTTCTCATTCCGATGCACACCGTTCAGATCATCAAGCTGACCAAAATGCTCACGTCCACAGATCTACGCTTCTACGAACGGCGATGAACGAAACAGAAGCGCTACGGCGCCTGAATGAAATCGAGCAGTTGGATCCGGATGCTTCTGTCGACGTTGGAGCATTTAAGATAATGGAGGTCGTGGGCAAAGATCCGAAGGGTCTTCGTCTGCTCACTGAGCGATATAGTAGTTCGCCCTCAGCAAACCTGACGTGTTGTCTCGCCCTGCTTCTCAGCCTTAAATCAGGTCACGCGATTCCGGAAATTGCGCCGCTGGCTTTTGAATTTGCCGGCAACCTTAAGCGAAAAGATTGCGATGGAACACTAGTAAGCACGCTCAATGCGATGAAGAACCAACTGGTTTTCGGACCTGGCTGGGGCAATACACCTGGGCCGCCGGGCCCACTTTTTCCATTTCTTGAACATTGTCTAAATTATGATGGTAAGCACCGTATACTTGTGCAGTTTGCAGCAGTCGAACTTGTGACGGTTATCTGCGAGAGGAAACTAGTTGCTGCCGCTTTCAAGCCGAACGAGTGGAACTGGATCGAAAGCCGAGCCAACGAACTATCAAACACAGACGATGATTGGTTAGGGGGGGCGTTAGAAGAGTTTAGAGATTGTAATTCCGCTTCCCATTTCGATGCACACCGGCCAGATCATCATGCTGACGAAGATGCTGACGTCTTCTGATTTGCGTTTCTACGGTTTTGAAGACGGCGTGCCAGTTGAGCGCTGGCGTTCTGGTCCATCCGGTTCGTCTTAAGCCCGTGACCCCCCACAGTTTGTACGAAATTTTTTCTCCAGCCCAGTGGAAGTTTTGTTTCTTTCCCGCGTCATTAGAAAGCAACAAGTGATAAGGAGAGAACTCATGAGCGCAGCACGTCAAGGACGTATCATAATTCTATATGATGTGATTGCATTGATTTTAATTCTCACTGTTACGTACAAATCAGAGTCAAGATTTTCTCATCACCGGTTGCCGATGGTTACTCTGTTTCAATGCAAGACTCTTCCGTCGCACGAGTTTCTGCTTTTCGTAAGGCCAGGAAGCTTCGAACGTCCTCGCGGCAGGTTTCGCACGTCGTTAGATGAACGTCAATTATTTCTCGTGTGCACTGATCGAGTTTCTCGTCAGCTAGAGCTACGAGTTGATCAAAGTCAAGATGGTCGTGTCTTAACCAGAACTCCGGCGCTAGACTAAACGTGAAAGGTCCAGAGCCTGTTTTACGCCTCAACTCCTCAACAAACCGCTGATGGCACGACGGGCAATCCGCGACGTGTACGGCGACGGCTGTCAATTCGTCTTCTGCTAATGCGCAGACACAAAACCGTTCGATTTGGGATGTCGACAGGTGGTGGGTCACTTTTCGAATTCGTTCTCTCTGCGCCTTTATACAGCGTCTAGAACTGGTGTGCCAGCCGGAAATGTCTGCTACCCCACGACTCTCTTACTCTAATTCAGCTTTCAATGTCTGAATCGCGAGAAATTTCCACTTATAAACGTTTTCTCGCGAGGTGCGCAGTTCATTGGCTGCCGTCGCACTGTCCATTGGCAGTTGTGTCCAGAGGCGCGCGAGGTCTGCTACCGGGCGTCCCAGTCCTTCGGCGAGATCTTTCCAATCTACGATTCCTGCCGCCAGCAGCACGGTGAACAGGTCCCGTCCAGCGTCATCGTGAAAGCGGAGTGCGAAGGCGTCTCGCTGCTTAGGCGGTAAGTGCTTAACAATACGCCACAGTCGTCGAAGCACTTCGTTAGTTTCTATGTCTGACTCGACCGACCGCGTCCTTCGACGAGAATTAAGTTCGAACTCGGCTGCGACATGATCATCCCAAGATTCGATCTCGTGTTCTCGGATATCGCGAACATACGCCAGCATCCTAACGAGAACATCGATTTGAACCGCTCCGCCTATCCATTCAAAGAGTTCGGCCACGACTCGCGACAAGGGAACAGCTCTCACATCTTGATCGGCAAAGCGGGCTGCCAGAAACGCGTTCATCTTTGCCTCAACGTCGTAATCGCTAATGGCTGGCTTTCCGGTATTTCGCCATGCGGCAAACCCGCACAGGATCTCATCTTCGTGTTGCCACGAGACCAGGTCGCCGTGTCGTCTGAATACGTCTCGCAGACCGTCCTTCAATCGTGCCCGTGCTGGATACTTTGAGCGAAGGAAGTCAACGCAGAGGTTTGAAACGACGCGGCCGACGTAACGTTCGAAGTTCTCTATTGTGGCCAGGGATCGCTGATCTGAGTGAAGAACTTCGATCATTCGAGTCATCGCTTCCTGATATAGATCTTGGGCATCGGGGTTATTTTCATTAACTCCCTGTGCGTTCACATATAGGCCGAGTCGGAGTCGGAGCACTTGCCTGACGATCGGTGCGACATGAATTGTGAGCAGTTCATCCAAGCATTGTTGACGCTCCTGCTCATCCCGAACATTAAGCAGACGTAGAAGTAGATTATCCATATCTGGGCAAAATGGTTTCAATTTGCTACTTCAGTGATTGGGAGGCACTGAGTAGCTACCGTAATTTTTGAAGCGGCCGGTAATCACCAGTACTTGACACGTTAGTCCGGCGCGGGATCGTTAACTCGTCTTTGGACGTTTCTTAGTAGGACGTCTTGGACGAGGACTTTTCCACGCTTCGTACTGAACCGTGCCAGGGAGGGTTTCTGGGAGGTCTAAACGATCGTCAACAATTTCTTCCAGGTGAACGCGGGCGACGCGCGCATATTCGACAAGCACAGGAAGCGGAGGATCAAACTTGTCTAATTCGTAATCTGAGATTCGGTGGTATGAAATCTCTTCCGCAACTCCTAGCTTGGTAAGGAGTGCAGCCTGAGAAAGGTCCAGGATGAGCCGGATCTGGCGCAGTTTTTCTGCGAGCCGTTGCGGTCGCCAGCGAGCGGAGCCCATTAGCCGCGACCTCCTCGGGAGGTGGAGACCGCGAGCCTAAGTCTATCCGCTGTAGCGTATAGGTTATAGCCGTTGTTGTCGGTCGCCGTGAGTATGAATCGAGCATACTCAGCAGCGAAGCTCATCACTCAACGAAGTTGAAGGGCGAGCTCAGCATTGGGCTTTCAAGTTGTGAGCGCATAATAGCAAACAATCCTGGTGCTGGTCATCACTTTTCTCTCTCAGTAGAGCGCTGCGGAGATTTGCCGCACAACGCGCGGGCACGAGTGATTTCACCAAGGGCGGCCCTCCATGGCCACTCGTGGCTAACCAGGCATTCGCGCTGCCTGAGGGCTAACGATTGAAGTAACGGTCTTTGGAATTCTTTTGGATTTCCTTTGGTGAGTTCCAGGGACTTTCATGAGGGACTCCGGATAATTTGTCACTGAGGTTGATGAGGCTGTCGGGACTTGGAGGAGTCGCGGTTAATGAATCCAGGAGCCGGAACTTGACGCGAATGATAGCGTGCTAAGACCAACTTATTCGGAGTTGTCGGTCCATGCTCATTGAGACCAGCTTGTCACGGTCTACGGACAATCTGATTTTCAACTTTTCAGATATTTCTGTGGCGAGTTCTTGTTGAACTATTAAAATATTCAAGTCCCTGGTCTGGTACTGCTCTCCCCAAAGCTGCCATCCTTTTATTACATCAACTAATTCTGTCCTGATAATTAGCTCGTCACCTAAAGCAAGAATTCTTCCCGCCAACACCGAGCGAACACCTAGCTTGTGTCCAACCTCGCGTGGATCCATGTTTGGTTGGTGACAAGAGTACACCGTGTGTCGAGCCATTACTTGTAGGCCTCGCAACCGCGAGAGATGATTAGTGATACTTTCCATCAATCCTAAAGCAAGATAGTCTCCGGCCGAACCACAACCTTCATTTGTAAATGGCAATACAGCTACAGAGTTGAGAACCTCAGTTCGCTTGTCGTCATTCCGATGGTAACTGAGGCCGGGTTCTTCTCGTGTCCTCGAGCTTTCGTGAGTAACTTCTGACACAGGCGCCACAAAGCGATAGCCGCGTTTGGGAACAGTCTCGATGCACCGCCATTCATCGTTACCTTCATCGACTGCCTTTCTCAGGGAAGCTACATTCACACTCAGATTGGCCTCCTCGACAAACGCATCGGGCCAGACTTCTTCCAGCAATTCTTCTTTTGTAACCAGAGAACCTCGGTTCTGAATTAACACGAGCAAGACATCAAATGCTTTTGGCGCCAACCGAACAGGCTCGCCATTACGCAGCAATTGTTGCTCTGCCTCATTGAGAGTGAAAGAACCAAAACGATAGATACGCTTTGCCTTCTGAGAGGTAGCCGTTGAAACAGAGGTCTTTGGAATTCTTTTGGATTTCGTTTGGAGGCTTCTAAGGATTTTCATGAGGAACTCCCGAATACTGTCGCATGAGGTTGTCGGGACCTGGGCCAGTCGCATTTGAAATCAAAGAGTCGGAATTCGAGGTGCGGATTATAGGGCCGACTCCTCCTTTAGTAAAGAAAGTTTTCTCCGGGTTAAGAAAGAGGTCGAGATGCGAATTCGTTATTTAACCGCTGTTTGCGCTTTGACTATTGTGATTCTCGGTTTGCTCATGCTTGCTTTCAGCACTAACGCCAAGCGAGCTTCGTACGTAATGCAATCTCCCTCGCCGGTCAACGTTGCATTATCGTCAAACGGTGCGGTAGCGGCCGCATCCTCTGTTCACGCAAGTGGACTCTATCCACTCGCAGCGGTCAACAATGGCGATCGCAAAGCTATGAATTGGGGTAACGGCGGAGGCTGGAACGATAACACCCACGGTGACTACTCCAGCGATATCGTCCAAATCAATTTTCCGGCTTTCAATTTCGTCAGCCAGATAAACGTCTTCACTCTCCGCGATAACTTTCAAGATAATCAAACACCTCCGACACTAACCGACACCTTCAACACTTGTGAAAACACTGGATACGGCATAACCGAATTCGAAGTGCAGTATTGGAACGGATCGATGTGGATCACCGTGCCGGGTGGTTTGGTGCGGGACAACAATAAGGTCTGGCGCCAGTTCACATTTCCCGAGGTTTGGGCCAGCGGAGTACGCGTGCAGGTCCACGGTGCGGCGCGATACACGATCCCGATCAACTACAGCCGTATTGTCGAATTAGAAGCGTTCGGGCGAACCGCCGGTTTCAATCTTGCGGCCGCGGCTAATGGAGCGGTGGCTTCGGCGACTTCGACAATTAATACGAACTTCCCTGTGAGCGCTGTCAACGATGGAGACCGCACGGGTTTTAACTGGGGTCGCGGTGGTTTCGGCAGTGGGTGGAATGATGCGACGGAGAATGAGTATTCGATTGACTGGGTGCGCATTAATTTTGCTGGACAGGCGCGCCGCATCAACGAGATTGACGTGTATACGTTGCGAGACGGATATAGCACCAAACCCGACGACCCAACGATATTTGAAACCTTCTTAACGGCCGACAACACTGGCGAGGGAATGACGGATTACGACGTGCAGTATCAGACAGCGAGTGGTTGGCGAACAGTGCCGGGCGGAAAGGTGACGAATAACAATAAGGTCCGACGGCAGTTTCGGTTTTCTCCGATCCTCACCAATGCGATTCGTGTGGCAGTCCACAAGAGCGGCAATTACAACACGTGGGGAAACAACTGGAGCCGCATAGTTGAGATTGAGGCCTGGGAAAATGCTGCCGCTCCAGACGACGTAGTCTGGGTTGAAGATGCTTTACCCGCAGGCGCTACTCCTATCGGTGACTTCGAGGGTTGGAACTGGACCTGTTTCAATCCGTTGCCACTTGCGGGCACGCTGGCCCATACGTCAGAGATCGTCGCCGGCGTACATCAACATTTCTTCTTGAATGCCACTCAAACCCTGGCCGTCAATGCCGGAGACACTTTAGTGGCGCACGTATACCTCGATCCGGCAAATCCACCGACTTCGGTAATGCTGCAATGGAACGACGGCACGTGGGAGCATCGCGCCTACTGGGGTGCGAACCAGTTTCCCTAGGGAGTTGACGGAACAGTTAGTCGGCGAAATATGGGCGCCTTACCACCCACCGGACAATGGGTGCGATTGGAGGTACCTGCAAGTCTGGTGGGCTTGGAAGGAAGAACTCTGAACGGCATGGCCTTCTCGTTGGTTAATGGACGAGCGACGTGGGATCACGCCGGCAAATACGCGGGAACGCCGCCAGTCCAACCAACCATTTCAATCAGCGACGCTACCGTGAATGAAGGCAACAGCGGTACTACATCCGCAGTGTTCAATGTGACGCTCTCGAGCGCGAGTACTCAAGCGATCAGCGTTAATTATGCGAGGGCGCACGGCTCGACCAACTCATTCGATATTTTTTCTGCCAGTGGTACAGTCACTTTCTCACCCGGACAAACAAGCAAACAGATCTCAGTAGGTGTCTTAGGCGACGCCCAAGTGGAACCAAATGAAATCTTCTTCGTCAATCTTTCGAACCCTGTTAATGCAACGCTAGCTGATAATCAGGGCGTCGGTACTATCCTTAACGACGATGTCCCACCACCGGTCACGATTTCGATTAGCAATGCAACGGTTTTTGAAGGGAGTTGCGGCGGTACGCCGAGCGCTGTCTTCAACGTGAGTCGTTCAGGTGAAACCAGCCAAAGTGTCAGCGTTAACTTCGTCACTTTCAATGGAAGTGCGTCAAGTTCCACCGACTATATATCGGCGAGCGGGACAGTAACGATTCCAGCTGACGCGACCACTGCGAAAATCGTAGTCTTCGCCAGAAGCGACACGTTGGTAGAGGGCGACGAAACGTTCTTCGTCAATCTTTCCGGACCAATCAACGCCACCATTGCAAATGGACAGGGCCAGGCAATTATCAAGGACGACGATGCGGCACCCCCGCCCCTGGGTAATCCATTTCAGTTAGGTAAGTGGGAGCCCTGCGAAGAACTCGACACTGTTCCGGTGCACATGAGTTTATTGCCGGATGGCCGGCTACTTTACTGGGGCAGAGATAAAGTTACGAACCCCGACGGTAACGACGACGGTTCAGATGTAGGCGGAGGGTGCGATACCTACACCTGGGACCCGATTACAAAGGCAAAAAGCGCTGTAATCCGAAACAGTAAAACTAACCTGTTCTGTTCGTCTCACAGTTTTCTTCCTGACGGCCGTCTGATGGTTGCGGGTGGGCATTATCGGGATAACAGCCGTCCGTATCAGGAAGGCATGGGCGAGCCCCACATCAATATCTTTGATTACTCAACCGATACCTGGAGTTCGAGTTCGGCAGAGATGCAACAAGGCCGTTGGTATCCATCGAGCGTGACGCTCGGTTACGGTGAGACGGCTATCTTCGCGGGCTCGTACGGTCAGGTAGACTCCGACAACAACCTGAAAATCGAAAGAAATCTCCAGGCGAATATTTACAACCTACAAAATACTCTGCATCAGTCTCCGGCAATAAAGAGCATTGGTCGTTACCCATATTTGCATTTGACGGATGACGGTAAGGTCTTTGGGTTGGCCGGAACGTTGGGATGGTTTTTTGATCCATCTTCCCACGAGTTCACGGATTTACCAGCGCCGCCGTCTTCGTTGACTCATTTTGAAGGTTCTTCAGTGCTCTACAACGCAGAAGCTGGAAAGGTAATGGTGGCAGGTGGTCGCCAGGGAAACGACGGTGACTCATTATCACAGGTCGACATCTTCGACATGCAATCCAAGACCTGGGATGCATCGCCAACACCGATGAACTTCGCCCGCCAATACCACAACCTTACGCTTCTTCCCGATGGCAAGGTGCTCGCGACCGGTGGTCAAACATGCCCAGGCGCAACACCGAACGCTGAATGTCCGGCAGTGATTCCTGAGATTTGGGATCCGGCAACAGAAATCTGGACCAGGCTTGGGCGAGAACCCGACGCGCACGCCACGAATCTATCACTCTGTAGCGCTTCTGCTTCGTGATGGCCGAGTGCTGGTTGGCGGTGGGGGACGGCCTGCGGCGAAAGGTGAAAAGGTGGTGAATACCGCTACGAATACCATCTACACCTGCACGGGCAACCCTGCCACTGAGTTAACAACCTTGTGCAGACACTTCGGCCACAAAGACGCCGAGATCTTCTCGCCGCCTTATCTGTTTCAGTCAAACGGACTAGCTGCGCCGCGGCCGACTATTAATAGACCGGTCAACTCGCCGCCGATGTCGGTCAGTCTCGGTGAAACCTTCACCATTTCAATCAGTAGTAGTTCATCAGTTAATACCGTGGCGCTCATGCGTCTGCCTTCGGTGACACATGGTCTCAACTTTGATCAGCGACGCGTCGTGCTGACGCCTCAAACTCCGAGCACCACGAGTCTCACTCTCACAATGCCGAATAAGGGAACCATCTGCCCGCCCGGCATCTACATGATGTTTGTCATTGCTAATGGTGTGCCTTCTGTGGCGGAGTTCATAAAGGTTACCGCACCTCCCGCGTCTACATCCCAGCTGTTCGAAGTAGGCGCGCAAGTAGCTCGAAATCTCGACGGGCGCCTACAGGTCTTCTACAAAGGCTCTGACAACGCTATCTATTACACAGCACAAACATCCGCCGGCGGCGCATGGTCGCAGGAGCACATCAGGCTCGGCGGCGCCATGGCATCAAACCCGGTCGCCATTGCCAATGCGGATGGGCGGCTTGAGGTTTTTGCCAGAGACACTAACAACACGATCTATCACGCGTGGCAACTGTCACCGGGCAGCAGTAGTTGGTCCGGTTGGTTCGCGCTTGGCGGTTCAGCCGTGGGCGATCCGGCGGTTGCTCGAAATAGTAATGGACGACTCCAACTCATCTATCGCGGTACAGACAACGCTGTCTATACAGCCGTGCAAACTTCGGCCGGTTCTACACATGGCTGGTCTATGGTTCACACAAATCTTGGTGGCGTTTTCACGTCAGATCCATCTGTGGTCCTTAATGCTGACGGCAGAGTTGAGGTCTTTATCCGCGGCAGCGACCGGGCTCTTTATCACGCCTCGCAAAACGTTGCGGGAAGCAGCAGTTGGTCCACCTGGTCTAGTTTAGGTGGATTTATCAACTCCGTGAAAGTCGGTGTCGCTCGCAACACGGATGGCGCCTTACAAGTGTTCTATCGCGGCGGAGATAACGCTCTTTATTTCACCAGGCAGTCGTCGAGTTTTCCTGGTGGCTGGACGCCGAGTCACACATTCCTCGGTGGCGGTCTCACCTCGGATCCGACTGTCGGTATCAATAATGACGGGAGGTTGGAAGTCTTCGTGCGCGGCACTGACAACGCGCTCTGGCACAATTGGCAGACCGCGCCGTCGGGAAGTGTTTGGTCAGGTTACGCATTTCTTGGAGGAGGTTTGACATCAGGCGCCGCTCCGGCGCTCAACGCTAACGGCCGGCTCTCGGCGATCGTTAGAGGGGTGGACAATGCACTCTACTACAACGTTCAAGCATCCTCGGGAAGCTCGTCGTCGTGGGTGGGGTACGTTCTAATCGGCGGGAATGCTTCAAGTTTTTAGCGGGTTCGCAGACTTCGTTAAAGAGTCGGTGAGAGGTAGGTAAGTTAAGTTGAGTATCTCAATGAATTCCATCACGACGTTGTTGCTCTGTTTCTTGTTCATACCCTCTGCCGTGGGTGTCGCACAACATCACTCACGCGATGCTCAGAAACAGTCCGCGACGAGTGAGAGGCCGCGCATGAAAGGGCCAGGTCGAATTGAGCACGGCCTCATCAGTTCAGAAATTCCGGATATTTGGTTGGTCGATCATGATGGAAAGAAGGTGAGGTTCTATTCGGATCTCGTCAAAAACAAAGTCGTAGTGATCAGCTTCTTCTTCACGAGTTGCGATTATGTGTGTCCGATGCAAGCCAGGTCGCTTATCAGGCTCAAGGAGCGTCTGGCAGGCAGGTTGGGCAAGGACGTCTTCTTCATCTCCATCAGTAGGGACCCGGAAAATGATACTCCTGAAAAACTGGGCAAATGGGCAAAAGTCCATGGTGTCAGTGCAGGTTGGACGCTGGCCACTGGCGAGCAGCCAGTAATAAAAAAACTGCTGCGGGACATAGCCTTTGAGGGGGTCGGTCAGGCGACGCACGAATCGTTGATACTGATTGGCAATGACCGCACAGGTGTGTGGATCGCAACTGACGGTTTGTTGTTGCCGCATGAGTTGGTCAAATTCATAGACAACATCTCGCGTTCCGAGTGAGTTCCATCTCTGCTACTCTTTGATTGTCTCCACGCAGCGTTTGTGGTTAAGATTTGCGTACTTGACGTTTTCATAACCCTCTTGTTCAAGGAGTCAGAGTTTATATGACCTACGTCGTCGCCGAACCGTGCGTTAACTGTCGTTACACCGATTGCGCGCTTGTTTGTCCGGTGGAGGCTTTTCACCTGGATGATGACATGCTGGTGATCAATCCCGAGACGTGTATCGACTGCGACGCGTGTGTTCCCGAATGTCCGGTGGAGGCGGTGTTCTCGGAAGCGAATGTGCCCGCGGAGTGGACGAGCTTTACACCACTTAATGCGGAGCGAGCTTTGAGCGGATTGCCGACGATCACCGCCAGGATGGATCCGCTTTGCGAATAGGCGAGTAGTAATGAAACAGCGTACGAGGTGGCTTCTGGGCGGTTTCGCTATTGGCGCAGGAGCCATCGGCGCTGTCAGTGCTTACTGGAAGAAAAAGAACGTGCTGACAGAAAAGAAAGTCGGCGATGTTTGGGCCAGACCCGGAATGCCGGTGACGTTTCGTGCTGAACTGATGCCGGGACGAAACCGCGACGAGCGCACGTTCTCAGTTAAGGAGTTTTTGTCGAGTGGACGAGTTTCACTACAGGGAGTTGACGGCGAGCACGCGGAAAAAGAATTTGAACCGATTCACTTTGACAGGCCGGCCAAATAAACAGCCTCACCACTCATAAACCCTGCCGGGTTCCATCACTGACAATTTCGGAATATTCAGCGCGTTGAGTTGTGCGACGATTTCGTCGCGGTAGCTCGGCTTGAGATGGACCGCCATGATATCCATGCCGTTGTGAGTGAGTTTTTTTAATTCCTGGCCCAACGTCGCAGGCGTAAAGTGGCGCGAGACCTGAGCCAACTTGGCCATTCGATCCGGAAACGACGTCTCAATCAGCAGCGCGTCAAGATCCTTCATCTGATTCACGATCTTCCAGAACTCTTCGGTCTCAGCGGTGTCTGAACTGAAGGCCACACTCTTTTGCCCGTCGGAAACGATCAGACCAACGGTCGGTACGATGTGATTCACGGGTACCGCGCACACCGTCAGATGGGCCACTGGAAATTGCTTGCCGATCGGGATAGGAACGTATTCCATTACTGGACCATAATCGTTTTTCAGTTCGGAAAAACGAGGATAGACATTCCAGTTGAAAACATCACGCTCGAGCAAGCTGATAACTTCTTCCGTAGCATGTACACGCATCGGTTGCTGCAAATTCGGATATTGATCGTCGATGAATATCGGCAGAGTGGCGATATGGTCCATGTGAGGATGAGTGACGATGATATCCTTAACGAGGGACCGCCGCTCGTTGGGTAAAGCAAGTGCGATACTGCCGGCGTCAACCGCAACGCAGTCGTCGATTAGAAAACAAGTCAGGCGTTGCTCCAGGGTCGCTACTCCCTGAGCATCAAAGGTGCTGGGTAGAAGTTGGATTCTCACGAGCTTTCAGCTCTGCTGAAATGCCTTGCGCAACCGCGCCCAAGTATAAGACAGAAAGTGGATAGCCAGCGAGCATTTATAAAGCGAGGAATGCGCGCTAACGAGTCCGGAGTTCATTCAGAAGGCCTTGCAACGCATGTAAGTAGGCGGCTTCGACCTCTAAAACATCCTGACTTGCAGAATGCACGCCTCTCGCAACACGGCTGCGATGAAAAGCCAGTTCACTTGCAATTTGATTGAAACGCCTGCGGGCGCGCCACCCCTTCACACCAGACTGTGAGAACGAGTTGAACGATGAGCCCATCCTCCCCAGGATCGAACCGAGTTGTTTGTACTCTTCGTTGGTTAAAAAACCGCGTTCGAGATCAATGACGAGATACTCACGAACTACTTGTCCTTCACGACGCAGCGCGAATCCGATTACGATCAGCATGATAAAGAACGCCGGCACCATCACGAGGATATAAGTGAGCAGAAAGAGCCAACCACCGCCCAAGACGGCCGAACCGTTCCAAATGCTGTGCATAAAGATCGCCATCAACAAGCCGATAACGGGCGTGAGGAGCTTCACGGCAGTGTTAGTGGACTGTCTGGCAAGGCCCAATCCGATTCCGGTCAAACTTGTAAACAATGGATGAGAGAACGGCGCGAAGAAACCGCGAATGATGAAGATCGCTGTCAACGAACCACCGCCACCGAGTGCGGCCCGACCGTAGTAAAGAATGTTCTCGGTCATTGCGAATCCAAGCGCCGACATTGAAGCGTAGACGATGCCGTCGACGATTCCATCGAATTCATCTTTCTTCCAGAAGAAGAAGATGAAAAGAATTAATGCCTTGCCGGTTTCTTCAACGATTGGCGCGGAGATGACTGCTGAGAATGCTTCGCCTGCTTGCTCACCTGCGAGCAATCCCACTACGGTTCCGCTACCGGTGTTTAGCAGGAACGCGAAGAACGTGGCGATGAGTGCGCCCCAGAAGAAGGCTGTGGCCAGCATCCAGAGCGGCTCCGCTTCGTAACGATCGATCCACAAGACAAGGGCGATGTAGAGCGGAACCGGAATCGTCGCGGTCACGAAACCAAGTAAGAGCGCGACCGGTCCTGTCTCAATGCCAATCAAAAGCAGGACGAGCAAGCCTAGCAATAGCGCGACCAGCCCGGCCACGATTGCCAGCACGAGACGGATCGCGCTAATTTGCGGCGAGGTGCGAATGACGATTGTTGGCGCTGGGGTGCTCATTGAGTCGCGCAGTATAGCAGCAGTGCGATTCACCGAGCACAGGTTTGTGCACGGCCGCCGTCGATCGAATAGGTTGCACCGGTGATCCACGAGGCCTGGGCTGATGCCAGATATAAAACGAGCGAGGCGATCTCTTCTGGTCGTCCCGTTCGGCCCAATGGATGTGTAGTTTTCGAGTGTTCCAGAAATGCAGCGTACGCTTCGTCAGTCATGCCACCGCGTTTATGAATCTCCGTTACCACGACACCCGGATTAACCGCATTCACCCTCACGCCTTTAGCCGCGAGTTCCAGCGACGCGCATCGCGTTAACTGATCCAGCGCCGCCTTCGAAACGCAATACGCAAGCACGCCCGGAAACGCACGCAGCCCGGTGACACTCGACACGTTGACGATATTTCCGCGCCGTTCAATCAAACTCGGCAACGCCTTCTGCATCAACTGAAACGACGCGCGCACGTTGACGTTCATCATTTTGTCCCACGCATCAAACGTTGTGTTTTCGATCGTGCCGGTGCTGATGTGTCCGGCGGCATTAACGAGCACGTCGATACCGCCAAAGTCTTCAATCGCACGCTGAATCGCACGTTCCGCTTCTAGTTCATGAGACAGATCCGCCGCGATTGTTAATGCTTCCGTATCGAGCTCGCGAATCCTCTGCTCGACGTTTTTAAGTGCCTCTGCCTTTCGTCCCACACAGACAACTTTTGCTCCCGCGGTTGCAAAAGCAAGTGCGCAGGCCTGTCCGATTCCTGAGGTGGCGCCGGTCACGAAGGCGATTTTGCCGGTAAACTGTCTTTCGTTCATTTTGTTGGTTCCTTGCCAAAGAGGGTCATATATTTGACAGCACAATCCCAAAAAGTTGACTATTATTACCCTGATAGCGTTGTGAGGTCATCCCCCCGGAATAATGCGACACCGTTTGTGTTGGATGTTGAGGTAGTAGTTGGGAAACAACTCGGCGGATCAGTTCTTCCCTAGAAACCCGCGATCACATTCGCGTGCTCCTGACGACTTGCGCGGTCGTCCGACTCGCAGTCGTATGCCTTCAAGTACCGGCTACCTTGTCTCAGCAATTGTAATTTCAGTCGCTCTCTTCTTCGGACTCTGGTGGATTCTGGTCAGCGGTGGGGACGAGGCTCCCTGGCTGCCCGCAGGACTGGCCGCGAGTGTGGTGCTGTTGGTTGCGTTATCCGCGCGAGAAGTCGTAATGCGGCGGGCGTGGACTCGCTATCTGTTAGAAAACGGCATTCGCCAAAACTCGCCGAGTCGGTCTCGTGAAAGTGGTCGCAGTCAGAAGAAAGGATTTTCTGCATCCCTGCACTCTGCCGCGCTGCGCGCAATTCAGAAACAATCAACGACTGCGGACCGCCCCGGCTCAACTCCCGAAATGCATCTCGATGTGGCCCAACTCTGTCATGATTATCTGGCGAGCAGCGACGAAGCAATTCGTTCGGGAAGTTTTGGCAGCGAAAAGGGAATCGCACTTCGTGCCGGTCAGGAACGCGTGCGCGCGCTGCACCGTCATCACCTGTTGACATGGGCCAGGACGCAATCTCAGCACTTAACGCACGAGGCCCAACAGCGTGCGCGAACGTTTGACAAGATCGAGACTGCAACACGCGCGCTCGATTGTATCGACTCGGCGTTGCGAGTCTATCCGGACGAAACGGAACTCAATGAGTCGAGAGTTGCGATAGGAGAGTTTATCGCGTCAGTCAAAGTGGCCCACTGGGTGGAGCTCGCCGAGCGATCGGCTTTCAAAGGACACTATCGCCGCGCGATCGATCGTTACCGGGATGCACTTTTTTATCTCAGCCAGGATGTGGTAAAGGAAGAAGTGCGGCTTGCCGGAACTGAGAAAATCGAGCGCGAAATCGAGAAGTTGAAAGCGCGTCTACGGTCCCACAACGGCTCGCAGTTCAAAAGGCCTGAAGATCACGATTAAATGTTTACACAGAAGTGCCCAAAATGTGGTAGTTCACGCATTCGCAGAGGGTATAAAAAGACCCTTTTGCCATTGCGTCTGGTTGGCATCTACCACCTTTTGTGCGATCATTGCAACTTACTTTTTACGGGTTTTGCGTTGCCCGGAAGCTTTCGCCGTCGTAAAAAGCATCGTCGTCACAAAGTTTCGGAACGGCACTCTTAGTAGCCGATCTTTCCTCTCTACAAGCTGAGTTGCTATGAACATCCAAAGACTGTTTTGCTTACCAATCGTAGTAGCATGCTGCGCTTTTGGTGTCGTTTTTGCGCAGCAACCCGCAACTCCCAAAACAGAACCAGCCACCCTGGAGAGTCAAGCACCCCGACCATATCTCCTTGGCCCAGGCGATGTGCTCGAAGTCACGATCGATCAGATGACACATCCGACCAGACGAGTTCAGGTTGATGGCGATGGTTACGTCAGTTCTTTGCCCTTCATCGATCCGATCAAAGCAAAGTGTCGCACTGAACGGCAGCTGCAACAGGACATAACGAAGGCTTACGACAAGTACATCAAAGAACCATTCATCAGCGTGCTCGTGTTAGAGCGCAACAGCCGGACACCGGCTTCGATCTTTGGCGCTGTGCGACAAACCACGAAGGTTCCAACTCTACGCAAGCTGAGACTAAATGAGTTGATAGCGGCAGCGGGGGGCTTCAGCGAAAGAGCAGCCGGGACGATTCAGATACTTCACACAGAACCGGTCCTGTGCCCTGAGCCCGGACAGGAAGCCGAGTCCATGCCAATCAACGGCACTTCCATACCGCTTCAAGTAGTAAAGATTTCTGATTTGCTGAAAGGCACAACCAACCCGGTCATCAGATCCGGCGACCTGGTTTTGGTTACTGAGGCTGAGCCCGTCTACATTACGGGCAGCGTTGTGTCACCTGGCAGCATCATGATGCGTGACAATCTCACGCTGAGTCGTGCCCTCGCGATGGTTGGCGGCACAAGAAAAGAAGCAAAGGTCTCGGAAGTTAGAATTTTCAGGCAGATTCCCGGATCGACGGATCAGGAAATCTTGAAGGTTGATTTTGGGGCAATCAAGAAGAACCAGACCGCTGATGTTCTCCTGAAGCCTTACGATGTGATTGATGTTTCGGAAAACGGTCTAACCCCAGGCAGTGTGATAGACATTCTCGCTGGCATATTCCTGGGCGGAGTGCGACACTCTGTACCGTTGCCGATACCGTGAACGTAGTACGACGATAGCCCCCGTGGATCGTTAAGTTTCAGCTATTGAGGAACTGAGAATGAAAGTAAAGCAATATTTGGTTTTGGTGCTCGGATTTGTATGCATGTTTGCGGGTTCTGTCTATGCACAGGAGTCCCAGTCTTCCGCACCAGTCACCCCGCCATCTCCCGGCCTCGATATCCAGGGAATCAAGGCGTATCTGCTTGGCCCCGGCGATGTGCTCGATATCCGCGTATTTGGCCAGCCGGATTTAAGCAGCACCGTGCAGGTAGACAGTGATGGCAATCTTAGTTCGTTGCCGTTTCTTGAAGTGCCGATTAAGGCAAAGTGCCGCCCTGAAAAAGACGTGCAGAAAGACATTACTGCCGCTTACGCGAAGTTCATCAACAATCCGCAGGTGAGCGTACGCATCACGGAACGCAACAGCAGGCAGCCAGCCACGGTTTTCGGAGCGGTGCGCCAGGCCACACGCGTCGAGATGAAACGAAAGGTGCGCTTGAACGAGTTGATGGCTGTCGCTGGCGGATTTACTGAACGAGCCGCAGGCACCATTCAGATACTGCACACCGAACCATTGATGTGTCCCGAGGCGGGTGAAGAAGCCTTGGCGGCACCAATCGACGGCACCAAAATTCCGCTTCAGATCGTCAAAATCTCGGAGCTGCGTGCAGGTATGCCTGACGCGAATCCATTTATTCGTCCGGGTGACTATGTGTTGGTAACAGAAGCCGAGCCTGTCTACATTACGGGAGCAGTGCTATCCCCAGGTGGTATTTATCTTCGCGATCAGTTGATGCTAAGCCGGGCGTTAGCTATGGTCGGAGGTGTCAGGAAGGAAGCAAAACTGAGCGACGTCAGAATCTATCGCCAGGTTGCTGGCTCTCCTAACCAGGAAGTGATTCACGTCGATTTAGGCGCCATCAAGAAGAATCAGAAGCCCGACTTTTTACTACAGCCGTACGACGTTATTGAAGTGACTGAGTCTGGCATGTTTTCCGCCAGCCGCATCGCTCCAACTCTATTTTCGGCGTTGACCGGCGCAATTACGAACTCTGGAACATACTTGCCGAGCCGAGTAATTTATTAAGGAAGAGTTAGAGAATGAATCGTAGAACATTAGCCGGTGATCGCCGGCGACGAAAAATGATCACTACCCTTTGGTTTTTAGGTGTCGCAGCTCTTGTAATCACGCTGATTTATCTCGAGCGCACTGCCATTCTTTACATTCTGTCGACAGTTAGCATCGCAGCGTTGCTTTTGATCGTGGCGTTTTCTGATCTGGCCCACACGGACGCGACGGGACCGAATGTGGCCCAGGCTACTGATGCACCAGGTGTTGCAAATAAGGGTCGGTAAAATGGCACATCTCAATTGAGAGTAGTGTCAGTTTTCCTCACTGCTCTCGATTGAAGTTGCTTATATGGGCTATAAGTTTTTTCTGCACTGAGACCTCAATGCAACGTCTGTTGCGTGTTACCATAAAAATAAATAACCAGGTTGAAACTTTAGTCGGACTATTGCATAATCCGCATGCGTTCACCTCCCCGGTGGACGAAGTGGTCGCGTGGGGTGAGGACACGTGGCCTTAGGGTGGGGGCTGTGGGAGGCCCCCGCCCGCTTTTTTT
>DATEIS010000181.1:0-9614 GCA_035278765.1 Pyrinomonadaceae bacterium
TCCTACTCGTTTTGATAAGGAATTGTGACTCTTAACAACTGGCTGGCGCAGAAAATTTAAGACACTTGCAGCATAAAAGGAAACCATTTCCTCATTTTGTGACTTTTGTGCCTTTTTGTGGCTCAATATGCCGGTGCGACGGATAAAGGTGATCGATTCACACACCGGTGGTGAGCCGACGCGCGTGGTTATCGACGGAGCTCCAGACCTCGGCAACGGCTCTCTTTCTGCGCGACTCGAACGTTTTCGTGACGAGCACGATGGATTTCGTCGCGCGGTGGTGAACGAACCACGCGGTTCCGATGCGGTAGTGGGTGCGTTGTTGTGTTCGCCCGTTGATAACACATGCGTTACCGGCGTCATTTTTTTCAACAGCGTGAGCTACCTCGGAATGTGCGGGCACGGAACTATCGGTGTCGTCGCCACGCTGGCCTACTTGAATCGCATCGGTCCAGGGATCCATCGCATCGAGACGCCGGTTGGCGTCGTCGTCGCACATCTCGACAACGAAGGAAAAGTTGAAGTCGCGAATGTTCCGAGTTATCGACTAGCTACGAAAGTTACGGTCGACGTGCCGAGCTATGGACCAGTCACTGGGGACATTGCGTGGGGCGGCAACTGGTTTTTCCTCGTCAACAATCACGGTCAGGAACTCGAGTTCAAAAATCTCGAACGTTTGATGGAGTTCACTCTCAAAACTCGCGATGCCCTCGCGCGCGCCGGACTCACAGGCGACGACGGACACGAGATCGATCACGTCGAATTGTTTGGTCCATCAGAGCTTGCCGGTGTGAATAGTAAGAATTTTGTTCTGTGTCCCGGCAATGCATACGATCGTTCTCCATGCGGCACTGGCACCAGTGCGAAACTCGCATGTCTCGTTGCGGATGGAAAACTGAAGGAAGGCGAGGTTTGGAGACAGGAAAGCATCGTCGGTAGCGTTTTCGAAGGAACTGTGAGAGTTATCGATAACGTCGTCCATCCGAGTATCAAAGGCTCAGCATTTATCACAGCCGAAGCCGATTTAATTATCGATAGTAATGATCCCTTCGCCATGGGAATCGGTCGATGAGTTCCAAAGCTTATGATGTCGTAATCATCGGCGCGGGTATTGTCGGTTCCGCGTGCGCGGCCGAGTGTGCTCGCGAGGGCTTGAAAGTCGCCATCGTTGAGGCAGGCATAATTGGCGGCGGAGCGACTGCCGCAGGCATGGGCCATCTCGTGGTGATGGACGATTCCGAAGCGCAGTTTGCCCTGACGCGTTATTCGCAACAGCTCTGGGATGAAATCCGCGATGAATTGCCGCACGAAGTTGAGCACGATGCGTGTGGCACGATTTGGATCGCCGCTGATGACGAGGAGATGACGGAGGCTTTGCGGAAAGCAAAGTTCTACTCCGAGCGTGGCGTTGCGGTTGAGATACTCGACGCTCAATCGCTGGCAGAGGCTGAGCCGCAACTGCGTCCGGGATTAGTCGGCGGACTTCGCGTGCCGGGAGACAGCGTGATCTATCCGCCATGCGCGGCGCAGTTTCTTGTGGATCAAGCGTTGGCGCGTGGCGCCGAGTTGTTTCTCGGCGTGGCCGTCGAGGCCATTACGGCTGACGGCATTCGCTTGCGTGATGGGACATCTATCGCAGGTGGTTTGATTGTGAATTCAGCGGGCAGTTGGTCGCCTCAGTTGACTCCGGGGTTAAGTGTGAAGAAGCGAAAAGGTCATCTCGTTATCACCGATCGCTATCCGAATTTTTTGCGACATCAAGTGGTCGAGCTCGGATACCTTAAGAGTGCGCACTCCGTGACTGCCGATTCTGTCGCTTTCAACATACAACCGCGGAAGACGGGGCAGTTATTGATCGGTTCATCGCGACAATATGATGTTGACGAGTCACAAGTTGACGTTTCGATTCTGAACAAGATGCTCGACCGCGCGGTGGAATACCTGCCGGGTTTACGTAAGCTATCGTCGTTACGAACGTGGACCGGCTTTCGTGCGGCGACACCGGATAAGCTTCCCTTAATTGGACCACACGCAGAACATAAACGGCTGTATCTCGCCACTGGTCATGAAGGTCTTGGTATCACGACCTCTCTCGCTACTGCCAAACTTCTCGTCGCTCAGATCCTGAATCGCGACACTGCCATCCCTGTCGCGCCTTACCTGCCGTCGCGAGTTGCTCAGGAGCCAGTGCATGCCTGAGACGGTGACACTTGTTGTGAATGGTGTTTCGGTCGAAATGCCCGCAGGCAGCATGGTCTCAGCAGCAATTCTCAAAACCGGCACAAATACATTTCGACGATCGGTGACGGGCGAGCCACGTGGTCCGTTGTGCGGTATGGGGATCTGTTTCGAGTGCCGTGTCGTGATCGATGGCGAACCGCACTGTCGCAGTTGTCAAACAGTTTGCAAAGACGGGATGGACGTGCGAACTGATGCGTAATGGATGCGACGTGTTAGTGGTTGGCGCTGGACCAGCGGGACTCGCGGCAGCGTGGCGAGCATCTAAGAACGGACTGCGCGTGAGCGTGGTTGACGACAATCCTGCGGCAGGCGGACAGATCTGGCGTGGGGAACAGGCCAAGCCTTCATCTCCAGAAGCACAAGAATGGTTTGAAAGAATTCGCAGCGTTGATATTCAGATGATCAACGGTGCGCGCGTTTTTCAGCAACCGGAAGTGGGAATGCTCCTCGCCGAAAGTTCTGAAGGTGTTTGCGAGTTGAATTATCAAAGCCTGGTGCTTGCAACGGGTGCGCGCGAGCGGTTTTTGCCGTTTCCCGGTTGGACTTTGCCGAACGTCATGGGCGCGGGCGGTTTGCAGGCGCTAGTAAAAACAGGATTGCCGATCGAAGGAAAGCGCGTTGTCGTTGCAGGTAGTGGTCCGTTGTTGCTGGCAGTCGCGGCATATTTGCGCGGGCGCGGTGCGGATGTTTTGTTAATCGCGGAACAGGTATCATCCGTGCAACTGATGCGATTTGGTATAGGCGCATTGAGTAAAAGCTCGCAAGCCTTAGCCCTGAAGCGACAACTAAAGGGTGTGCCTTATCAGAGCGGATGTTGGGTGTCGGCTGCGCACGGCAAAGAAAAACTCGAAAGCGTAACGCTCTTTCGCAGTGGCAAGCGTTGGGATGTTGCGTGCGATTATCTTGCGTGTGGTTTTCATCTCGTGCCGAATCTTGAACTCGCGGAGTTATTAGCATGTAAACAGGATCGCGGTCGCGTGATTGTCGATGAATTTCAACAAACAACGGTGCCGCAGATCTACAGTGCTGGAGAGGCGACAGGAATTGGGGGATTGGAGTTGTCGCTTATCGAAGGTGAGATCGCGGGATTGGCAGCGGCCGGCGAACGTGACGCAGCGCGGAAGTTGTTTCCAACTCGTGATAAGCACCGGAAGTTTGCAGACCTGTTGAATCGCACCTTTGCATTGCGCGAAGAATTGAAGCATCTAGCTGCGCCGGAGACGATCGTTTGTCGTTGTGAAGACGTCACGCTCGAACGCTTGCGTGCGCATCGATCCTGGCGTGAGGCGAAGTTGCAAACACGCTGCGGCATGGGGCCATGCCAGGGAAGAGTTTGTGGTGGGGCGGTTGAATTTTTGCTTGGGTGGCGTGCAGAATCGGTGCGTCCACCTGCTTTGCCAGTCAGAGTTGAGAGTCTAATCCGCAATAATCCGTGAGGTATTGAATGAAGATGAAATGGGCGGGCGTGATGCCCGCGACGACAACCGCTTTCGACGAGAAGCTCAATGTCGATCATGATTTTGTGGCAAAACACGCTAAGTGGCTGATCGATAACGGATGCACCGGGATCGTCACCCCGGGCTCACTGGGCGAGAGTGCGACGTTGAGTTTCGACGAGAAGCTCGCGATCTGGAAGACAGTTATCGAAGCGGTCGGTAGGCGAGTGCCAGTGGTTGCGGCGATTGCTTCGTTGAGCACGGCTGAAGCGGTTCGCCTTGCCGAACGAGCAGCGGATGCTGGATGTAGTGGATTGATGGTGTTGCCGCCTTATGTTTACAAGAGCGATTGGCGCGAGATGAAAGCGCATGTTGAGGCAGTGTTCCGCGCCACAAAACTGTCGTGCATGCTTTACAACAATCCCGTTGCTTACGGTACCGACTTTCTGCCGGAACAGATCAGGGAACTCTCTTTGGAGCATGAGAATTTTGAAGCGGTGAAAGAGTCGAGCACTGATGTGCGGCGGGTTACGTGGATCAAAGAATTGGTTGGCGACAGGTTGGCGATCGCTGTCGGCGTGGATGATGCGATTGTCGAAGGTGTCGCGATGGGAGCAGTCGGTTGGATCGCGGGGTTGGTGAATGCGTTGCCGAAAGAGTCAGTTGATCTTTTTAACTACTCGATGAACCGCGATCTTGAAAAAGCAATTCCTTTATACAACTGGTTTCTGCCGTTGTTGCGTATGGATACGGTGCCGAAGTTTGTGCAGTTGATTAAGCTCGTGCAACAGGAAGTCGGGATGGGAAATGCGCGTGTTCGACCGCCGCGACTTGAGCTTGTCGGTGAAGAACTCGATGAGGCGCTCAAGACAATTCGACAAGTTTTAGCCGCGGATGAACGCGGATGAACGCAGATCATCTGCGACGCGCAAGCCGACGTCGAAGGCTTCCTCAAACAGGGCCACGCCGCTCAATTCAGAATGGGCGAAGTGGATCGAGCGAAAGGGTTTTGCCGCTTCACGCCGTGCATTTCCCCACATAAATCCTGTTCGCGGGCGAATCATCGCATGGCCCCAACGCATCACGTCCAGACGCTCGACTAGGTTACGAATGTCCGGGTGTGCGCGCGAAAGATCTGTGAGCGTGATTTCTGCCCAGCCCCGCCAGTCAGTCTCCAATAACCGTGTACGCGCGACGCGCGCGTTCTCATCGCAAAGCGGGTAGTAATACGTGAGCACTGTTGGACCACGATCCAAGCCACGCTGATGTGTGGCGACGACATAACCCAGCGACGGACTCTCGTAGAGAACGTTGTCCCACGCTAGTGGAAAATCGCGTGGTGAACTGGCTTTGGGCCGATCCTTCAACGTGAGATTCGCCACCATCCACGCACCAAAATGAAACTCGGCAATGTGTGGCGGTGGATTGTCGCGAAAGCCGCGAATTACATAGCGCGCCACGAATTGCGGCGCCGCGAAGATCACACGACTCGCGTGGAAGCCGCGCGGCGTGCGGCCATCGCGATCGATAGTAACCACATCCACACCATCATTCGTCGGGATTAACTCGACCACCGCGCGATCGAGTTGAATGTTTGTTTTTACTTTCTCAAACAGATGCTGGACGAGACGCCCGTTACCTTCCGGCCACGTAATCAGCGACTGCGATTCATTTTCAGGCGCCACGACTCGCGAACAGAAATAAAAAAGACCGGCCCAGGCGCTCGTCTGCTCGAGCGTCATGCCGTAATCGTCGCGACAGGCGTAATCGACCCACCAGCGCAGACGCGGACTTATTAGTCCACGCTGGTCCATCCATTCCCTCATCGAAAGCCGATCGAGCGCTGTAACTTCTGCATCATCCGAACACGCGGACACTGGAAGGGTGAATGCTCTGCGACCCTTTGCGTCGCGCCACGAGATCCAGTGGTTCACCTCGGTATTGAATCTCTTGTACTGCTGTTTGTCGTCTTCGCTTTCGCCCGCGTGGAGATAGAGCCCTTCGTACCAACGTCCTTTATAGAAGACGCGTTCTTCCGGATCGCGACACAGGAACTGTTCACCGATTATGGGCTCGCCGTTTTTGTCCTTTCCTTCGACGACGCCCATTTCTTCGAGCAGCGATACGAGCGGCACGTTCTCTTTCATCGGCGCCGGAATGTAATGCGCGCCCCAAGGGTAGGAAACCAGTCGATTTGATCCCGAGCGCGAGGTGCCGCCGGGTGCACTCTCTAACTCGATCAATACGAAATCTTTGAAACCGGAATTTTGCAGCCGCCACGCCGCCGTGAGACCGGCCACACCGCCACCAACGATGACAAGCGGACTCTTGGACCACGCATCCTGGGGTACCTCAACACGCCCGCCATCACGCAGCCGATGCCCAAAGACATCCGATGCCCCAACAATCTCCCCCTGTGGCAACGGCGGCGCCTCATTCCGCCGGCACGCCGCCAGCGCCACCGGAAGTCCCAAAAAAGCCGCAAGAAGTTCACGCCTATTCATAGCCACAAAAAGCACAAAAGGCACAAAAAGCACAAAAAGAATTAAGAGCACAAAATAGTTCCTGGTCTTTATTTTTGTGCCTTATGTGCATTTTGTGCCTTTTGTGGCCTTACTCGAAGCGTTTCCACTCGCCCTCGTAATATCGCACCAACACCTGGTTATCAAGGCGGTTGATCTCCACGGGCACGGGCTCGATGTCTTTCGAAAGTGTAAACATCGCCGTGAGTGTCGGGTCGTCGAGAAACTTCAATCCCGATATCGGATTCCGTGGCACTTCAAACGCCGACGCTCGCGCGAGCGCAAATCCCCAGAGTCCGAAACTCGGTACCGCCGTGTAATACGGCCTTACAACAAATCCCGCCGCTTCGAGTGTGCGAACGATGCACCAGTACGAATTGCGCGCAAACATCGGCGACGTCGATTGGACCGACATTGCCGCATTCGGCGTCAGTCTTGTTTTCAGCAACCGGTAGAAACGCGTCGTGTAGAGTTTTCCGAGCGCGTATGTGTTTGGATCGGGGAAATCGACGATCGCAGCGTCGTACGCAGGTTCGTTTGTCTGCTCAACCCAAATGAAAGCATCTTCATTGATGACCTGAACGCGCGGATCACTGAACGCCTGCTGATTCAACTTCGCCAGCAACGGAAAACGACTCGACAACTTAGTCATCTCCGGATCGAGATCGACAAGCGTGACGCGTTCGACCGTCGGATACTTCAAAATCTCACGCAGCGCGAGCCCATCACCACCACCCAACACGAGCACACGGCGCGGACTGTTCGACACCATCATCGCCGGATGAACAAGCGCCTCGTGATAGCGATATTCATCAGTCGAGCTGAACTGCAAGTTTCCGTTTAGAAACAACTGAAAACCGGCGCGCCCGCGCGTAATCACGATGCGCTGATACGGTGTGTCTTTTGTGTAGACGATCTCGTCCGCAAACATTTCATCTTCGGCAAGCGAAGTGATCTTGTTTGCTTTCACAAGCGCGATCAAAAGGAGCGCGATCACGAGCACGGACTTCACGCGCAAACCCACAATCGAACCTTTAATCAACGGTCGCAACAACCACGTGCCCCAGAGCGCGACGCCCGCATTCAACATTCCGAAGATGAGTGATGTGCGGATCAAACCGAGTTTCGGCACGAACAAAATCGGAAACAGGATGGAAGCGAGCAAGGCGCCGATATAGTCGAAGGCGAGCACGCGCGACACGAGCTCTTTGAATTCTATTTTGTCTTTGAGGATGCGAAGAAGCAGCGGTATTTCGAGACCGACAAACGTTCCGATCGCGAAGACGACGAAGTAGAGCACAATGTAGAAATAGCTAACGCGAGAAAAGGTGAGAAAAAGCAGTGGCGCCGAGAAGCCGCCAAGCACCGCAACCGCGAGTTCAATGTCGACAAAGCGTCGCGCAAGTCCTTTGTCGATGAAGCGTGAGAGCCACGAACCGACTCCCATCGCGAAGAGATAGATGCCGATGATGAGGGAGAATTGTGTGACGGAGTCGCCGAGAACGTAGCTGGCGAGCGTACCCGCAAGCAACTCGTAGATCAGTCCGCAGGTCGCGACGATGAGAACGTTGAGAAAGAGTAACGGAGGACGCTTCACCTATCAGTGGACCGCCGCGGCGATGATCAAGGCGCTGCCAAGGATGACCGACGCGATCACGATGGCCAGCGCGATATTCTGATCTTCTTCGATCTCTTTTCGCACCGAGAAAGGCGTCGCCTTTGCAATCACCAGAAACGCGAGCGCAAAGACAATCAGACCGATGACGACAAACACCAACGTGGTGACTACCACCGGCAGCAATCCTTCGATTGGGATCGCCAATCCCAAAACGGCAACTGAATCAATCATTATTTTCCTCCGTGTAAGCCGTAATGCCAGAAGTGGAATGAGCGGTAGCCATTCTGTCGCGCATCGGGCGGCAACTGCCGTCGTGACCCGCCGCTAATCTCCCAGCCCAACATCGCAGCGACGGTGTACAAACTCACCACGCCGACGCCAAAGATTGTGTAGAGTGCTTTAAGCATAGAAATCTCCACGAAATTGTCTCACGCAGCGGCGCAACGGCGCTGCGGCTTTACGTTGCGCCGTTGCGCCGCCGCGTGAGAAATCTAATCATCATCATCACTATCCTCATCACTGCCACCAAACATACTCTCGGACCAACGACGCCGTTCGAATCCAACGTGATAGATGACCATGATCACCGGACCAATAGACAAAACAATCAGTGCGATCAGTATATTGAAGCCACGCGTGACGTTCTGTTCGATCCTGATGTTGACAACCGCGGGTTGCTGCCACTTTTCCCACTGTCCTTCCAAACGCAGCACATATCTCCCCGCCGGCATCGACGACGAATACGCCGAATCGCTTTGCCCGCCTTCGGTCCACGACTCACCGTCATCAACGCCCTGATAATAAGAAATATCGATCGGGAACGATTGGACCACGCCGGTCTCGTCGTTGATCAAATCTCCTTCAAGATAGACCCACGTATTTTGTACCGGCGACTCGCCGATGATCTTGATGTTGCGTCTTCCCGACAACTCAAACGGCTCGCTGAAGAAGACTTGCGTGCCATCTTCATTCGGCAAAGCCGCGAAGTTCACGGTTTGAGAAAATACCTGCTTCGTCGATCCCGAAACCAGAAATCCGAGAAAGGCCACCAGAAGCAGTACCACAATAAAAAGGAGCCAGTACTTGTAAACCCACCAGTTTTTGTACGGTTGATTGGGTGCGATATTAGAAGGACGTGGTAGACCGCTAACCGAGAACGCTTTCTCGATCTGTTGCACCGGAATGTACGTTCCGAGTGACCAGTTGATCTCCCCAGTCGTGCGTTTTGTTTTTCCTTCGTCATCGGAAACGTAAACCGTCGAAACTTCTTTCGAGAGCATGTACGGCGGCTTAATGTAATCGACGCCGCGTACCTGTTCGCCAGCTTCGACTTTCCAGTAAAACTCACCGAGCACGACTTCAACACGACACGGAGCATCCTGGAAAATTTTGTAGTGCTTGCCGCGATAAGAGGCCGATTTCGCCAATTCGTATACTTCTCCGGGCGGCACAGCCTGCACGTAATTCCAGTGATTGTCGCTATGGACCAGCCAGCGAAATCCGATTTGCGGGTTGTAGAGAAGATACTCGCTCCAGAAGTATTGCGTGCCGTCGACGGTCACGCTGCGAGCCATCGCGCCGATCACCGTCATCTTTCCTTCCGGAACGTCACCGGTGGCGCCGAGCGGAAGTAGCGGCTGAAACGCCGACGGCTCGAGAGCTTTGAGAAACTGAAGTTGTCCTTGATTGACGTCCAGCAGCGAGTTGCAGTTGGGACAAGTGACTCGCTCAGTTTTGTCGGGCGCTCGCAGCTCGAGTGGACCACCGCAGTGAGGACAACCCATTTGGGCAGCGCCG
>DATEIS010000182.1:0-2160 GCA_035278765.1 Pyrinomonadaceae bacterium
TCGACTCACAGAGTTACGTGAGAGTCTGGTAAAGGAGTTGAGGACGTCACTGCTCGTCCTGCTGGGTGCGGTCGCGTTTGTTTTGTTAATTGCCTGTGCGAACGTTGCAAATCTTCTCTTAGCTCGGGCCGCGTCTCGTCAAAAAGAGATTGCGCTGCGGACAGCACTCGGTGCGAGTCGTGTCCGCGTCGTACGGCAGTTATTGACTGAGAGCGTGATGCTTTCAGTCGTGAGTGGTGTCGCAGGACTTGGGCTGAGTATCTGGTTGATCAAACTGCTCGTTGCCATCACGCCGCCGAATACACCACGACTTGATGAGATCAGAATCGATCTGCGCGTGTTTGGTTTCACGCTCGCAGTAACCGTCGTAGCAGGTCTTTTGTTTGGTCTCGTTCCGGCATTACAAACGTCGCAGCCTGACCTCAATGTGACGCTTAAAGATAGTGGTCAACGCGGATCGGAAACCGGTGGACGCAATCGTATCGGTGGATTGTTGATTGTTTCGGAAATCGCGCTGTCGTTCATACTGCTCGCCGGAGCGGGTCTATTGATCAAGAGTTTCATTCACTTGCGAGAAGTTAATCCCGGCTTCAATCCAGATAACGTTCTGGTAATGCGTCTCACTTTGATGACTGGGAAGCCTCAAGACAACGCACAGCGCTACAAGCAGATAATCGATCAAGTGAAGGCGACACCCGGTGTGCAATCTGCCGGTGCGGTATCGAGTCTACCGTTGGGAGGCGATACGTGGAATCTGGGGCGCGGAGTGATCCGTGAAGGTCTCCCGTTGACGCCGGGAAACGACACGAATGCACGGCATCTTTCGATCGCCTCTGATTACTTCCAGACACTTCAGATTCCACTCAAAGCCGGTCGTATTTTTACAGATCACGACACCATGGACAGCACCAAAGTCGCGATCGTAAGTGAAACACTGGCGCGGAAGCTGTGGCCGGGCGAGAGCGCGATCGGCAAGCGCTTAATAGAGTGGCGTGATGAAAAGTTTCTGCGTGAAGTCGTCGGAGTAGTGGGCGATACCAGACAATCGCTTGATGAAAAGCCGTGGCAAGAATTGTATTTGCCTTACGCGCAAGATGGCGGAATGTGGAGCGATCTGTCGTTGGTGGTGCGCACGAACGGTGATGCGGCGGCGATGGCAGGCCCAGTCCGCGAAGCGATTCGCTCAGTCGATAAAACTGTACCGACTTACAACCTCAAAACAATGAATGACATTGCCGATATTTCGGCGGCGCCACGACGTGCTCCGATGTTGTTGTTGAGCGCATTTGCCGGCGTGGCGATGTTGCTCGCGATGCTTGGGATTTACGGAGTTACGTCGTACTACGTCACGCAAAGGACGCATGAGATCGGCGTGCGCATGGCACTCGGCGCGCAGATTGTCGATGTGCTCAGGCTCGTTTTGAAACGTGCGATGTCGTTGGCGATGGTTGGCATTGTTATCGGGATAGCCGGTGCAGTTGCGGTGACACGTTATATGACGACGTTGCTGTTTGGTGTGAAGCCGATCGACGTCGTTACTTTCGTTGCAGTGGCGTTGGTGTTAGCACTCGTGGTTCTCGTTGCGTCTATCGTGCCGGCGCGAAGAGCAGCGAAGATCGATCCGCTCGATGCGTTGCGGTAAATCTAGTGGCGTTGTTTGAGCTTTGTACTTGGTGCTTGGTGTTTGCGAAGTACTAAGTACAAAGCACTAAGTACAAAACTATGGAAACACTACTCAAAGATCTACGCTACGGCATTCGTAGTTTTCTCAAACGCCCGGGATTCTTGTTCATCGCGATCTCAACTCTCGCACTCGGCATCGGTGCGACGACGGCGATGTTCACGGTGGTGAATTCAGTGTTGTTGCGGCCACTGAATTTCCCGGAGCCGGAACGGATCGTGAAATTCCAGGCCATCAATCCGGGCCTGGGAATTATGGAAAGCAACATGTCTGTGCCTGACATCGTCGACTGGCAAACGCAGGGCCAATCGTTCGAACAGATCGCAGGCTTTACTTCCGGCGGCGTGTTTCTCAACCTGGGTGACGAAACGGAACGCGTGCGCGCGAGCGGAGTGTCGACCGACTTCTTTCCAATTTTTAAAACCAATCCGATCAGTGGCCGCACTATACAAGCTGATGACATGAAGGAAGGCGCCGAA
>DATEIS010000183.1:0-19277 GCA_035278765.1 Pyrinomonadaceae bacterium
CGTGGCGTTTGGACTTACCTGCCGCTGGATTAATCAAAGGCTCATAGTCTGGCAGGTCAGGTCTTAACGGCATCTCTTCAATCGTACCTCAGCACGAATCTTAAAGGGTTGTAAGCGAAAAGCAAAAGAAGCTGCGGCGCACAACGCGCGACAGCCTCCACCTTAACTTCCTCATTGTCTGCGCTAACCCGCTATTCGAACTAAACAGTCACTTCCTTCTCTTCCAGCTCAAACATCAGTGTCTTCACCCGTTTCCGAAGCGCCAGCTCGAACTGTTTCGCCTCTTCAACTTCCGTAAACGAGAGGGCCCTGAGCTCCTGCTCGATACGGCGGCGATAATCCGAGACCAGAGAATCAGAAACACCCAATACCGCGGCAACTTCCAGCTGCGTGGCGTGATCCGGGCTTAAATAACAATACCAAAGCACGCCGATGATGCGATTGTATTGCTTTACTTTGCCACGAACCGCTTCGTTCAGGCTTGCCAGAAACTGCTCGACAAACCCGGCCGCTTCCCGTTCAGACTCCCGGCGCATCAGCCCTTCTTCGGGATTCTCGCGTCGATCTACGGGCTCGTAGCTGTTGCCGTTCTCGTTGTCGCTGTCGTCACCGTCGAGTGGAACGAGGTAAATGTCCATTACCGGCAAACGCGACATCACGAGGCTGCGCAGCGTCCGAACGTCAACGGGGGAATCAACTGCGTCCAGTACCGAAACGATTAAGTCTTCGAGATCCGCATTGCTGATCACGATTTGCGAGTCGCCAGTACAACCCACCATCCGGGTGTCTCGCTGGCGCACGGCAATTATCTGCACGCGCTGCTCAACTTCATGCGCACCACGGCGTGATTTGTTGTCTTTCCACTCGCTCAGACCGTAGACACGATCGGCCAGACGGCGATGTGGCTCGTCGTCCATACCACTTGAATCAAAACGGCGGAAATTCGGGCTCGACTGGATCAACGTCGAAATGCGGCGAGCGAGGCGATAACTCTCCGGGTGACGTTTGCGAAGCTCGGCTGTCAGCAGATTGGTTAACTCGATCTGGCTGATTTCACACTCAATCTCGTAATCGGTCATTTCCGTTTCGAGATAGTGTTCGAAACGGTTTTTGCTGAGCAGTTGTACAAACAATTCCTGCGTTAAATCGGTGTAGGCGGCGCCCGCGCCCTCTTCAACCAGCAGGCCGGCACTGCGCGAAGCTCTGACCAGGGGATGATGCGAAACTATGCGGTGCAGCTCGGACCAGAGACGATTGACGTCTGAGTTCCGCAGACTCTCGACCCATTTCGCATTCTTTCCGCGGTCGTGGCGGCGCTCTCTGGGCGAAGGCCGGTTCTCGACCGGCTCGAGGTCCGCTATTTTTTCAGGATCTTCACTTATGGATTTCACAGGATTGTCCGTGTTGGCCCTACTTCGCCTGGGAGTATCGTTACTGAGAATTTAGGTGGGAAAAGTCCGGATAGGTTGGGGGTCATCCGTTTATTTCGGCGTAGAAACTAAAGTACCAGCCGATAAAAGCTGTTAGAAGTTCTCGTTTTTTGCCAGATTTTTTACCGCGGGATAGCGGTGGTGCTCCTGGAGATGCGCGTCAGATAGCTGGTTCAGCCCTGACTGACGAGCGTCATGGTAACATCAGTTTAAATAACGAGCAACATTTTTTTACACTTCAACAAATACATAATTTTGTTAGGAAAAAGCTGGGGAAAGCTCTGGAAGGTGGGGTGAATTGTGCATTTTGTTACGTTGAAACCCTCAGGGAAGATGGAATGAAGGCCTCAAAGACGACAACCCCATTTCTGAAGACTGCCGCGTGCCCAGCCTCCGCGACACTGCTCTCTTTTCGCTGTCAAACGCTCTCAGCCGAAGCTGAAGTGGTGGTCACAGACCATCTCAAAGTGTGCGACTTCTGCAGCGCTGAGCTAACGCTTTTAGCTCATGGCCAATCGGCGCCTGGTATTCATAAAACACCAGAAATCCCGATGAATCTGCGTATCCTGGCTGAATCAATATTGGGCCACGGATTTTCACGGATGAACACGGATTCTTCTTCTTAATAAATCCCGCGTTTATCCGTGTAAATCTGTGGCTAAGAATAAAGTTCTTCGATGAGGTCGCCGTAGCGTTCGTCGATGACTTTGCGTTTGACTTTGAGCGTGGGGGTGAGTTCGCCGCCGTCGATGCTGAACTCATTCGGGAGTAATGCGACTTTCCGGATGCGTTCGTAGTCAACCAGTTGCGATGTGAGCTTCGAAATATCCTGCTGGACGATCTTGATTGCGGGTGGGAATTTACTCAGTTCGGTGTGAGCTTTCGGCGCCTTCTCACCAGCCTCTGCAAGCGCCTGATTGAGACTCTCCCAATCGGGAACGATCAATGCCACCGGCTGCTTTCGACCGGCGCCGACAACAACCACCTGGCTGACAAACTCGCTCTCCTTCAAAAGACTCTCGATTAGCTGTGGCGCGACGTATTTCCCGTTGGAGAGCTTAAAGAGATCTTTCTTTCGGTCGGTGATGTAGAGATGACCATTCTTTTCGATGTGTCCGACGTCACCGGTGTAGAACCAACCGTCCTTCAACACTTCCGCGGTAGCTTCCGGTTGACCGTAGTAACCCCGCATCACGTTTGGACCACGAACGAGGATCTCACCGTCTGCTGCGATCTTGATTTCAATGCCGTCAAAGGGGATTCCTACCGATCCGACGTGATTGTTGTCGGGGCGATTTGCCGAGACGATACACGTCTCGGTCGCTCCATAGCCTTGCAGAATCGGTATTCCGGCCGCGAGGTACGAATACGACAACGCCGGCGAGAGTGGCGCGCCACCCGAAACGAAGTATCGCAAACGCCCGCCAACTCCCGCGCGCCATTTTGAAAACACGAGCTTGCTCGCGAGCTTCTGTTTGATGGCCAACGGCGGCAGGATCCATTTCCGCTTGTCTTTGAGCTCGCCGTATTTTTGACCGACTTCCAGCGAACTCATGAAGATCGACTTCTTGACGCCCTTTTCGGCCATCCCCTTCTTGATGATTTTATGATAGACCGCCTCAAACAGACGCGGCACTGCCGTCATCACCGTCGGCGCAACCTCACGCAGGTTTTCACCCACCTGATCAAACGACGCGGTGTAATAGACCGACACACCGCAATAGCAGAAGACGTAGAAACCATCGCGTTCAAAAATGTGCGACAACGGCAAGACCGACAGCGCCGTGTCAGTCGCAACGATCGGCAAGCCTTTCGCGATCGACTGCACATTCGACATGAAGTTGTTGTGCGTCAGCATCACGCCCTTCGGCTCCCCAGTGGTGCCGGAGGTGTAGATGATCGTGGCGAGGTCCTCGGGTCTGACAGCCTGTAGATAAGCGTCGAACGCGCCCGGACGTTGCTGAGCCAGCTCGCTGCCGCTTTGTTCCAGTTGTTCGAGGGAAGTGCCGTGTTCGATATCCTCCGCGACTTCCGGTTCGAAGAAGATCAAGCGTTCGAGAGGGCGTTTTGAGAGTACTGGTAACGCATGTTTGTAAAGCCGGCGAGTGGAAATAAAAATCGCGCGCGCGCCGGAGTCGGAAAGAATGTAATCGATCTGCTCGAGCGCCTGGGTGGTGTAGATGGGAACGTTGATCGCTCCCAGACTCAGAATTGCGAGGTCGGCTATGGACCACTCGGGACGATTCTCGGAAAGAAGTGCGACTCGATCTCCGGGGCGGATGCCAAGTGCCGCCAAACCGAGCGCCACGTCTTTAACACGCTCGACAAAGGCTGTGGCCGGGATGTTGTGCCACTTGCCGTCAGTGCGGTGATTGAGAGCGTCCGGTTTGTTATGACGCAAGACTGCCGAGAGAATTAGTCCCGGAACTGAAGAAGCTTCCCGCGAAAGTACGTCGTCTTTGTTTTTGGCTTTAGTTGCCGAGGCCATTGGATTTACGAAATCATACTACAGAGGAAGAATCTGTGGAATCTGTGGATGATGACCGTCGCCGCCGCTGGCGCGGTGCGTCTTCGACGCGTCCATTCATTGTCGCGATCGCTGCGAGCACGAGAAACAGCAGCGCATTCGACGTCGTGTGCAGCGTGAAATCGAAAAAGCTGTGCACGAGTACAGCAAAACATCCGCTCAGCGCCGCCAACGCAACCCCGCGTCTGAAATCATCCCGTGAGCGTGCGCGCACGAGCGCTTTGTAAAACAGCAGCACGACGAAGATCAGCGCGAGTGCCGCGCCAACGATTCCGGCATCGGAAAAGATCTGTAAATAATCGTTGTGTGCCTGTTCCAGCCGGTACAGACCATTGCGTGAATCATAACGCGTGTAAATGACCCCAAACGCACCCAGCCCCGTCCCGAGTAACGGATGTGCCTTGATGATGTCCAACGTTACTGCCCAGAAGTGCGCACGACCCGTCGTCGGGTCATCCGTGTTCACACTGTCAATAAAACGATTGATCGAGAACTCGCCACCCAGCAGGATCACGCCCAAAAACAGACCGACGAGCAACGCCCCCGCCATGCCGAGACGTGCGGCAACACGCTTGAACCGTTGCGACTTCTGGCCTCGCCGTCGGCGCTCACTCGGTCTTCTCCAGATCGCCGTCACGACAACCAGAAACAGGATCTCAGCCACAAGACTGATAATGCCGCCGCGAGACGCCGTCATCACGAGAGCCACGCCCATCAGTCCGGCAACAAACAGATAGATAATCCGCTTCTCCTTATCCACCGCGCCGGCAAAGAGCAAACCTAACGGCAACGCGATCGTCAGTTCCATGTAACCCGCAAAGTGGTGACGATTGATAAACGGACCAAAGGCAGTGCTCTGGTTGAGTTCGCGAATCCAGTAAACCTTTGTGGGACTGGTGAACGACTGCGTCAACCCAAAGATCGCCAGCAAAAATCCAAAAATCGTGATCGTCCGCACCAGCACACGCAGACGATGTGGCGTGTCAGTAAACACGAGCGTCGCAGCGAAATAGATCAGCAGCGTCACCAGTTGGACCAACACGAGTCTGGTTGAATTCGGATCAAGCGAAAGACTGTTAGCCAGCCCGATGGTGGTGGCTCCACCGGAACTAACCGTCCGCAGCGGCAACAGTTGAACCAGACCGAGCACAATCAAACCGATCAACGGCAGTTGCAGGGCGTTACGGTTAATCCTGAAATTTCCCAGCGACCACGCATCTACGACCCAAAGTACAAGAATCGTCAACCCACCAAGGTTGAATAGGGCGAGGGCCCAGTAGTGAACGGTGCCGTAAGCGAGCGCTGAAAGAACAATCGCGACGCAGATCACGAGAAACGCAAATCGACTCGCGAGCGTATGCCGGATGCGATAAACCGCGCGTTCCGGAGTTCTCTTTTCGAGCTCCTGCTGCGCGCTCTCGGCAACGATCACGCTAGTTTCTTCGTTTGAGAGAGAAGTCGTCATACCAAACAGATCCAAAAATCGGACATACCGGAGTGTCTTCACCGCACGGAACACGCACAACCCTGAGCGTTATTGCCTGTGTTTTGTCGGTGGTCTTGAACGAAGTGTTGATACGCGTCCAGCCATTCGTGCCGCCCGGCGCCATCGCCGAGTCGAACAAAACCGCGTTCGTGTTTGCGTCAACAATCTGAACCTGCGGCGCACTGCCGGTTTCGAGTTTGTCGGTGGCTACATAACACTCAAAGTCGTACTCACTCGAAGATTGAACCGGAACCAGTTGCGACACATTGATGCTGTCGAGATTTGAGCGAACTTGAAAAAGCAGTCGCAAGCTGCGCGAACCGCTGTGACCTTTGTTGGGATCAATCGCGATCTGCATCTGTGTTGCGGATTTCACCTGCCAACCGAAGACAGCGTCGGACGTATAGTTGATCGGTTCTTCAAAACTGCCGTCGAAAATGCTCCCCACTTCCGGGCGAAACTTTTCAAACGCGACGTCGTTCCAAACGTTTAGCGCGTCGTGAAACCTCGACTCCGTCCGCAAAGCGGTTACCATCGACTCGCCAGTTTCCTTGTTGGCTCTTTTCTCGTCACTCGTCAGCACATTCCACAGACGCAGGCCATCCTCAAAGCGCTTCTGACTAAGCAGGTAGAGCGCGAACTTGGCTCGCATTACTGAGTTCTCACCAACTGAGTTCTTCAATGCTTCCGAATCGGTGTTGTAGATTTCCCAACTGAGATTGAAGAGTTGCGGCAACAGGTCCTGATCGGCTTCAGCGGCACGACGCAACTCGGCAAACGCTTCCGTGTAGCGCGCACTTCGCAAGTAAAGATTGCCGAGATACCAGTGTGGATAAGCATAAGACGGAGCGAGTGCGACGGCTTGTTTCAGCGCGAGTTCGGCCTTGACCGGATCGCCGGATTGTTCGTGAGCTGTTCCCAGCGACATCCAGAAGCGATAGTCGTAAGGCGACAAACTCACCGCTTTCTCGTATTCAGCGATCGCGGGCGCCTGTTGATCGAGCGGCAGTCGTTTCTGTGAAACCTGGGCGATGCGCCAGTGTGTCAGCGGATCGTTCGGCGCCATCGACGCGGCCATGTTTGCGACGTCGATCGTGCTCTCAGTCGGGCTGAAATACTCGGCGAGCGTGTTTCCGATATACCAGCGCACGACGTAGTACGACCAGACCCCGGCTCCAAACAGCAACAGGATCAGCAGAATCCTGACCGGCACTTTGCGAACGTTAATGTGAACTACTTCTTGTGGCATGTTTGTTCTTTGTGCTTTGTACTTTGTTCTTTGCAAGCACCAAGCTCCAAGTACAAAGCACTAAGTACTAAGCACTACATCCGATTCGACAACTCCTCCATCGTGATCCGCATACGCTTCACGACGATCTGCTTTTCCGCGCAGATTCGCAACACCTCCTGAACACGTTCTTCAGTCATCTTCACACTCGAGATGACGACCTCTTCGATCTCGTGTTGCGAACAAACGGTATTTAGATCTCCATTACCGCCAAACACGCGCAGCCCGTGAATCACTTTCCCACTCTTCGCCGGATCGTCATCCAGAAATCCAACCGGCGACAGTTGCAGCTCGCGATTGTTTCTCAGCTCGCGTAACAACAACTCGCCTCCATCACCCGCACCGTAGATCAACACGCGACGCCCGCCATTACTACTGACCGCCGGCAGTATTTGCCTGAACAACTTGAACGCCATCCGGCTACCGGCCAGAAAAAGGAACATCAAGGTCGCGTCGATCAAGAAAACCTTGCGCGAGAAACCCTCGAACCGAAACGCAAACAGTATCAGCATCAAACTGGCGACGGAGCTCAAGGCCACTGCTTTCGCAAACACGATGAGATCGCTCATGCTCGTATAACGCCAGAGTCCTCGATAAACTCCCATCACCAGAAACACTGACATTTTGACGAACACGAGCACCGGCAACGTGCGGATAAACAGTTGCCAGGCAAGACTGTCGGGCGGGAAACTGATCGCGTACGACGCCCAATACGACAGAATGATCAGCACCACATCGAGCAGCACTTCGAAGATGCGACGCTTGTAAGAAACATCGACGAGAAACGCGTAGAGTGGCTTTTCCTTGAGCGCTATCTCTTCGTCGCTCTCGTCGTAGACCTTGACGCCGGCCAGATAAACCCCGACCAGCGTCAGCAAGATCGTGAATCCGGCAATCGCCGCGAGGCTCACATCCAATCGCGCGCGTTGCACGAGGATCGCCAGCAAACCTGAAAGCGCCGCAAAACCATAGAGCATCAACACTGCATATCGCTCAGACATCCCGAGCGCGACGAGTCGGTGCGACGTGTGATCGCGACCACCCTGCGATGCAGCCCGTCCTGAGAGTTTGCGCAAGACGGTGACGAACGTTGTGTCGAAGATGGGAATGAACAGAACGAGAATCGGCACTGCCAACACTGGCAAGAGACTTCTGGATCGGCCGCCGCTCACGTTGATCAGCGCCGAACTGGCAAGAAAGAAACCAACAAACATCGATCCGCAGTCGCCCATGAAGATCGACGCGGGATTCGAGTTGTAAACAAGAAATCCGAGCAGCGCGCCGGCGAAGACGAGGGAGATTAGAGCCTCTGTGTATTGACCGCTGTTTACGAAGCTCAACGCCAGGAATCCGGCGGCAATAACGGCGATGCCCGACGCGAGTCCGTCCATGTTGTCGAGCAGATTGATCGCGTTGGTGATGCCGATTAGCCAGAAGATGGCCAGCGCCATATTGATCAGCAGAGAGCCCGTCCAGGGCAGCGACAAGCCGTAGTAAACGACAAATGCCGAGCCCATGATCTGCCCGATCAGTTTCTGGTAGGGCTTGATGTGGAACAGGTCGTCAACGAGTCCGACGAGAAACATGAACGTGCTCGCCAGCAGGATCTCTCTTCCGTAAGTGATCTTGAGCGAGAACGCGAGGGTGATGATGACGACTGAAAGCCAGATCGCGGCTCCGCCGAGCATCGCGGTCGGTTTTTTGTGCCAGCGATCGATTTTGGGCTTGGCCACAAAGCCAAAACGACGGGCTAACGCGCGCACCAACGGCGTCAGTATGAGTGCGAGACAAAATGATGCGGCAACCGCCAGCAGCGTGCGCGGGCTAAACGGCATAGGAGTGGACAAAACTATGCCACAAAAAAGCACAAAAGGCACAAAAAGCACAAAAAAGATTTCTTTGCGCTTTAGGTGCTTCTAGTGCCTTTTGTGGCTCCGATCTGGTAATCGACGACTCGTTCGAGGATTCCGTCAAGAGTCATCTCAGGGCTGAAGCCGACAAACTCGCTTACCTTCGAAATGTCCGGAACGCGCCTCGGCATGTCTTCGAAACCCTCTTCGTAAGCCTGGTCGTAGGGCACAAAGACGATTTCTGAATCAGACTTCGTGATCTGCTTGACGCGTTCGGCTAGCTCGAGGATTGAGATCTCGGTGTTCGAACCGATGTTGAAGACCTGTCCGACCGCGTCCGGATGCTCCATCAGCTTCACGAGCGCTCCGACAACGTCCCCGACGTAACCAAAACAACGGCTCTGTTTGCCGTCGCCATAAACCGTGATCGGTCTGCCCGCGAGCGCCTGTTTCACAAACGTAGGGATGACCATACCGTACTGACCGGTCTGGCGCGGACCGACAGTATTGAAAAGTCGGACAACAATCGTCGGCAGTTTCTTCTCGCGCCAGTAAGCCAGAGCCAGAAACTCGTCGATCGCTTTCGAACAGGCGTAACTCCAGCGACCTTTGGTAGTGGCGCCCATCACCAGATTGCCGTCTTCGCGGAAAGGCACGTCGGCGCTCAGACCGTAAACCTCTGACGTCGACGCAATCAGCACCTTTTTCTTCTTCTTGTTCGCTATCGAGAGAACGACCTCGGTGCCGCGCACGTTCGTTTCGATGGTGCGCACCGGACTCTCAACGATCAGCTTTACGCCGACAGCGGCGGCCAGATGAAAGATCACGTCACATTGATCAACCAACTCGGCTGTTAGCGGATGATTGTGGACGGAATCAATTGTGTAATGAAAACGCGGATGCCCCTTGAGGTGCTGAATGTTCTCGATCGTGCCGGTCGACAGATCGTCAATCACGTAGACCTCATCTCCACGTTGAATATAGGCGTCACTCAAATGAGACCCGATGAAACCAGCACCACCTGTGATAAGTACTCTCATAATTTGCAATTAAGCTCTTCCAACATTTGTGCCTTTTGTGCTTGTTTGTGGCTTAACTCGCCATACAACATCTTAATGTCTTCGAACAAACGTTCTTTCGAGTAGTTTACTTCTACAAACTCCAGACCGCGATCGCCTAGTTCCTGTCGCAGAGATCGGTCGCGGATGATCCGGCTCAACGCGGATACAAAAGCCTCTTCGTCACCCGCGGGAACAGAGATTCCGCGCCGGCAAACGTCGTATGGTCCATCCTCAACCACGTCGCCCAAAAGATCGACGACGCCGCCCACACTCGTCGCTACCACCGGTCGCGCGTTAGCCATCGCTTCGATCAATGTCAACGGCGTGCCTTCGTTATGCGACGTCAACGCAACCACGTCGAGAGCTGGATAGAAGTACTCCGGATCCTTTCTGCTGCCGACGAAGATCACGTCCTTTTCCAGACCCAGCTCCAAACACTGGTCCTCGAGCTCATCACGCAGTCCGCCGTCCCCGATAACGATGAATCGCACTGCGCCTTGCCGCCAACACGCCGGATCGATCTCTTTCAATCGCGCCACGACGTTCAAGAACATCTGATGGTTCTTGATCTCTGTCAACCGGCCGACGATGCCAATCAAAATCGTGTGGTCCGGAATACACAGCTCGTGACGAAACTTATTGCGACGCGAAGCGTGATCCGCGAAGAGACCGAGATCCAATCCCAGCGGGATCACTTTGATTTGCCCGCTGCGCCCGACGCGGAACTTCTCGCCAATCTCAATACTTTGCTGTTTGCTGACAACAATCAGGCGATCCGTGATCAGCTTCGCCAGGAGTCTTTCGATCGCGAGAAATAATCGCGTTCGCCTGCGCCCGTAATAACTGTGAAAAACGTGTCCGTGGTACGTATGGACAAACTTGCACTGCCGTGGACGGCCAATCAACACACCCGGCGTTAGCCAACGATACAAGAACCCGGCCGTGCGTCCGACTGTTCCGGCTTTGGCCGTGTGCGTGTGCACAATGTCGGGCCGTTCGCTTAAGAAAAGTCGAAACAGTTTCCAGACAGTGCGTGTGTCGTTCAAAGAAATTTCGCGGCTCATTTCGGAGAAGTAGCGCGGCGTGACACCCATCTCGTCCGCGAAGTAGCTCATGTCTTCTTCGCCTTCAGGAACCTTGCCAGTTACGAGCAGCGTGTCGAAACCCGCATCTTTCAATCCCGACGTCAGCCAGACAACGTGCTTTGCCGGTCCACCCACGTTCAAGCGAGCAATAATGCGAATTACCTTCATGAGTGCAACGCTTTATTAATCGTCCATTCGATAAATCGTGTCGCCGTCGTTCTCGTGTCGTATCTCGTCCACTTCCTCTTTTCGTCCGGGACCACGATAGAGCCTGTTCGGACAGTTGATCACGATCCCATCAACTTCGCCGACGTTCTGATACGCATGCACCACGCCGGCCGGAATCAACACCGTCGCAGGGTTGTCCTGGCCGACGACGACGGTCGCCCTACACTGAAACGTCTCCGATTCTTTGCGATTGTCCCAGAGTCGCAATTTAAAATTTGAAGGACCGATGAAGCAGAAGTAGTCAGCCTGATCCCAGTGTTCGTGAGGACCACGAGTAACACCTGGATTCGTCGAAGAGATATAACTCATTGCCGGAAAAAACTCTTCGTCTAACTCATCGCTGCGAAAGATCTCCGTTAACCAACCTCGCGAATCGAGATTTCTGGAGAGCTTGCGAACAACTACTCCGTTGATCTCACCGTCTCTAAAGCTGTCCGGCATTTGCAGCTACCTCTTCCGGTTCGAAGTTCATCTTGTTGGCCCCTGTTTCCGCGACCAGGTTCGAAGCGTGCAACAAACTCTCAAACGTTCCCGCGTCAGTCCACCAGCCTTCCAGCTCTTCCCACGTCATTGCATCGCGTTCGATGTAAGCGTTATTGACGTCGGTGATTTCGAGTTCGCCACGACCGGAAGGCTTCAGCGAGCGAATGATCTCGTAGACCGATTCGTCGTACATGTAAACACCGATCACGGCGTAGTCTGACTGTGGTTTCGCCGGCTTTTCGTCGATACGAACAACGCGTTTGCCGTCGAGCCGCGGCACGCCGAAGCGTTGCGGATCCGGCACCTTCTTCAAAATGATCTTCGCGCCACTGCCCTGGCGTTGATAAGCTTCGACTGCGGCTCGTATGTTTCCCTCGATGATGTTGTCGCCCAGCACTACGCAAACTGGACCATCGGAGGCGAAGTGTTCGACGAGTGAAAGGGCATCGGCGATTCCGCCTTCGCCCTCCTGATAAGCGTAGTTGAGATGTTTGAGCCCGAAGGCCTTGCCGTTGCCGAGCAGGCGCAGGAAGTCACCGGCGGAACTGCCTCCAGTAACCACCATGATGTCTGTAATACCCGCATTCACGAGTGTCTGAATCGGGTAATAAATCATCGGCTGGTTAAAAACCGGCAACAGATGTTTGTTTGTGACGGAGGTCAATGGACGCAGTCTCGTCCCCAAACCACCCGCTAACACTACACCTTTCAAATTGTCCTCCTGATCTTTGTTCTTTGTACTTTGTTCTTCGTACCAAGCACAAAGTACAAAGCACCAAGCACAATCAACGAATCGCGTAGATCTTCAATGTGTCGCCCAGCCGAGTGATGTTGAGGCCACTGTTTACCAGGTTCTTTATTATCCGGCGTGGGCGGCTCTTCATCAAAGATTCGTTCAACTGGTAAGCAGTAGTTACACGATCAAAATGCTGATCCGTAGTTTTGGGTGCATCTTTCTTGCCACCCATCGCATGAAAGATCTCGAAAGGATTGCCACCCGTAGTACGGACGCGTATCTCTCGAAAGCCCACATCGCGCAGCAAACCCTTCAGGCCGTGTGCCGAAAAGAGTTGTAGGTGCTCCGGCGGCCAGATGCAACGCCATTTCAAACCTAGCACTCGAGCCGAGAGTCCACGGGCGTGCGGCGTCGTGGTCCA
The DNA here is from genome assembly GCA_035278765.1 of Pyrinomonadaceae bacterium. GTDB lineage: Bacteria > Acidobacteriota > Blastocatellia > Pyrinomonadales > Pyrinomonadaceae > PSRF01. The sequence goes on from DATEIS010000183.1 coordinate 12,596, forward strand.
AAACAAACCACCCGGACGAAGCAAACGCGCAACTTCTTCAACCAGCACACGCGGTTCACTAAGGTGCTCGAGAATCTCTGCCGCCGTGATCACATCGAAGTGTTCGGATGGCAAATTAGCCTGTTGAAGCTCACCCTGAAACACTTCAAAACCAAGCGAGCGCACATGATTCACTGCGTTTGTCGAAACATCGAGACCGTGCGCGTTCCAACCATGCTTGCGTGCGGCAAGCATTAGATTGCCGGCGCCACAACCGATATCGAGCAAGCGATTTGTTTGCCTGTACGGCGCAAACTCCGCCGTGATTTCTTCGAGCCTAGTCTGTACAAATGGCGGCGGCGAAAGACTCGCTTCCGGGTAATAACTCACGTAATAGTATTCGCTCGAATACCACGGCGAGTAAGGCGTATAAACGGTTGCGCAGTTGCGGCACGACAGGATGTCGAGCTCGTTTTTGATACCGAGCGGTTGCGCATCACTCGAACCACAAGCCGCACACGCGCGCAGCTTCTTTTCAGTGCGCGGATCCATCGCGAGGATCCGTTGCCCGGCAAACTGTTCTACTTGTTCCGCCACACTAGTCAATGAATCTGTTGAACCACAACTCGAGCATCAGAAGTGTCCAGAGTTGATGCGAGTAATCACGTTCGGCGCGAACGTGCAGATCGACCAATTGCTTGACGGCTTCGGGTCTGAAAAGACCGCGGCCCAGCGCTTTTTCCGAAAGGATAACCTCGCGCAAAAACGGTTGCATCTTGCCACGAAACCAGTGGCCGATCGGAACTCCAAAACCCATTTTGCGACGCGTCAGATTCTCGGTGGGCAACAGTTTGCGCAATACTTTTTTCAGCAGGTACTTGCCCGTCAAACGTCGCAGCTTCAGATTCTGCGGCAAGCTCGCCGCAAACTCGATGACGTGATGGTCCAGAAAAGGCGATCGAGCTTCCAACGATACAGCCATCGTCGCGATATCGACTTTAACCAGCAGATCGTTCGGCAGGTAAGTCATTTGATCCGTCAACAACATCGTGTCGACAACGCCGATGCCATTCGCGCGCTTGAACCAATGCTCGAGAAGTCCAGTCGCATTGGCGTTCTGAGTTTGCTGCCGGAAAGAATCAGTATAGAGCGGCTCTTTCAGCTGATCGTTGAAGGTGCTCATCCAGTGCATGTAACGATCAGCTTTCGGCCGGTCGACAACGGCAAGCAATCGCTGCGCTGATTTGATTTTGCTCTTCTTCGTCGCATCGGTGGGAATCATATTGACGGCTTCACGTATCAACGACTCGCGAAGAAATGATGGAACCCTCCGATACTTCTCCGTCAAACCCATCGCGATGTATCGCTCGTAACCGGCAAACGACTCGTCGCCGCCATCACCATTCAGCGCGACTGTAACGTGCTTGCGAGTTTCTTTCGCGACGTAGTAAGTCGGCACTGCCGAGGAGTCGGCGTACGGTTCGCCATAGTGGTCCACGAGCATCGGCAACACTTCCACGGCATCAGGACGAACAATGAATTCGTGATGATCGGCGCCGACGTGCTCGGCCACGCGACGCGCGTGATGGAGCTCGCTAAAATCCTGTTCATCAAAACCGATCGAGAATGTCTTGATGCGCTCACTCGACTCCTGGCTCATCAAAGCCACAACGGCGCTCGAATCAATACCGCCGGAAAGAAATGCGCCGAGCGGGACCTCAGACATCAAACGCACCTTCACCGCGTCGCGCAGAATCTCGATCGTGCGTTCACCTGCTTCTTCCTCGCTGATATCGATCTTCTTTGTAAAATCAGGTTGCCAGTAACGTCCCACCTCGACGTTGCCGTTGCGCCAGCGAAGCCAGTGTGCCGGTTCCAGCTTGCGAATGGCGCGGTAGGCCGTCAAAGGCGCCGGAATGCACATGAACGCGAGATAGTAATCAAGCGCCTCCGCATCAATGTCGCGACTCACGTCAGGATGCAGCAACAGCGCGCTGAACTCGGAACCAAACACCAGTTGCCCGTTCACGTCTGCATAAAGCAGCGGTTTCTTTCCAACGCGATCACGCGCGAGAAACAGTTCCTGTTTGCTTGTGTTCCAGATCGCGAAAGCAAACATTCCGCGCAGGTGTTTGGGACAGTCAACGCCAAACTCGTCGTAGGCATGAACGATGGCTTCGGTGTCGCTGTTGGTGTAGAACGTGTGACCGAGTTTTTCCAACTTCTCGCGCAACTCGAGATAGTTGTAGATCTCGCCGTTGAAGACGATCCACGAGGTGCGATCCTGGTTGTGAATGGGTTGCTGGCCGCTCTTGAGGTCGATGATCGCGAGGCGGCGCATGGCCAGACCGACTGAGCCATTGACGTAGAAACCGTCCTCGTCCGGTCCGCGGTGGCGGATCGCGCCATTCATACGCGCCAGCAGTTGCTCGTCAACCGGTTTCCCGTCGTTTCGAACGATCCCTACGATTCCACACATAAGTGGCTTATATTAAACCATATCCACAGATTACGCAGATTCTGCAAATCAATCTGCGTAATCTGTGGATACAATGCAGAAAATGAATCTACCCGAAGAGCTTGAACGAGCTAAAACACTTCCTTCAGTACGTCTTTCCGAGCGCGCGATTTGCGATCTCGAACTTTTAGCGGTCGGGGCTTTCAGTCCACTTGATCGGTTTATGGGACAGAAGGATTACGAACGCGTCGTGGCGGAGATGCGTCTCGCGGATGGCCATCTGTTTCCGATTCCCGTCACGCTGCCTGCTGCCAATGATGCGTCAATCACTCTCGATAAAGACGTCGCATTGGTTGACTCTCGAAACGACATCCTGGCGGTTATGACGATTGAAGAGATCTATGAATGGGATCTCACCAGCACAGCGCATAACGTCTTCGGAACGAACGACGAGCGCCATCCACTCGTCGCTGAAATGCACCGCTGGGGCAAACGAAATATTTCGGGTCGTTTGAAAGTGCTTCGTCTCCCGGCTCACTACGACTTTCGTGAGCTGCGTCTAACGCCGATCGAAACGCGCCGCCGTCTCGAAGCGACCGGGTTCGAAAACGTCGTCGCCTTTCAAACTCGAAATCCATTGCATCGCGCGCACGAAGAGTTGACCAAACGCGCCGTCGAAGAAGTTAACGGCGTACTGTTGTTGCACCCTGTGGTCGGAATGACTAAACCCGGCGACATCGATTACTTCACCCGTGTTCGCACTTACAAAGCACTCGCTAACAAATATTACGATCAGAATCGAATCGTCCTCTCGCTGCTGCCCCTCGCGATGCGAATGGCCGGTCCTCGGGAAGCGTTGTGGCACGCGCTGATCAGGCGCAACTACGGCGCCAACCACATGATCATCGGACGCGATCACGCCAGTCCCGGCAACGACTCCAACGGCAAGCCGTTCTACTCGCCTTACGGCGCGCAGGAACTGGTCCAGAGTCTCGAAGAGGAAGTGGGCGTCAAAGTTTTGCCTTTCGGCGAATTTGTTTACTTGCCCGATGAGGATCGTTACGAGGACGTGAGAAAGATCGGACCGGGCGCCGTGACGGCACAACTCTCGGGCACGCAGGTGCGTGAATGGTATCGCGAAGGCGGGGCAGAACTGCCGGCGTGGTTTGCGCGACCGGAAGTCAGCGACGCGATTGCGACAACTTATCCGCCACGTCACAAACAAGGTTTCTGTATCTGGTTTACGGGGTTGAGCGCGTCGGGAAAGTCCACAACCGCTGAAATACTGACGGTGTTGCTTCAGGAATTTGGCCGCAACGTGACGCTGCTCGACGGCGATATCGTTCGCAATCATTTGTCAAAAGGACTCGGTTTCAGCAAGGAAGATCGCGATTCCAATATCCGGCGTATCGGGTTCGTGGCGGCTGAAATCGTGAAGCATCAGGGCACGGTCATCTGTGCGGCGGTCAGTCCTTACCGGGCCACACGCAACGACGTGCGCAACATGGTTGGTGGTGAACGCTTTGTCGAAGTGTTTGTGAACACGCCGCTTGAGGAATGCGAACGACGCGATGTGAAGGGAATGTATTTGAAAGCGCGTCGTGGAGAGATCAAAAACTTCACCGGTATTGATGATCCTTACGAAGCGCCGGTGCAGCCGGAGTTGGTGATTAATACAACCGAGAATTCCGCGGAGGATAATGCGCAACTGATCGTGAAGTACCTCAGCGAGCGTGGATTTCTGAGGTAGATGGATAAAGATGAATAAAATTTTTCAAGATGGACTAGATTCTTATCCTGGACATCTTGAAAAATCCTGTAAATCTTTATCCATCAATTGGCAGTAGCTTTACGCCGAGCGAGCACGCGGGCGGCCTGGAGTTCCGCGAGTTCCTGTTTCGCGAGTTTCTGCTGCCGCCGGCGATCTTCCGCTCTCTCTTTGAGAATGACCCCGCCCACAGCGATAAAGATGAAATAGAACACCAGCAACTGCGAGCGCTGTCGATAAGCAGTTCCGACGTTCCCCTGAAACAGCGAATACGCGAGTGTCAACATCGTGGTGAAGATAATGATCGGTGACACCTGTCGCAGACGATGCTTGATCGAATACCAAAGCCCGAGCACCAGTAGAGGAAAGACGAGCCACCACACAATCATCTCGGGTAACGTAATCGTCTGCCTCAACGACGCAAAATCCCACGGAAATGGCGCAAACATCAGATAGAGCAATCCAATCGGAATCACCGTCAACGCGCCTTGAGTAGTTTGCACGTCAACGTCCTTCATAAAACCTGAACCTGCCGCAGCCTGATCCTCGCGGCTCGTTTGCACCATCCTCAGATTCGCGTATCGCTCAATCTGCACACTCGCGCCCTGCAACACACCGAACCAGGTGAAGGCGAGCCCAATCGCCGCTACCGCCACAAACCGTTGCATAAATCCCTGCGCGCTGAATGCTTTCGAACCCAAAAAGAAACTTCCGGCAACTGCGGCCGTCATCATGTAGAAGATGTAGAAACGGAAACTGAACAGCAACAGCAACGCACCGATCAACACCACTACATAGTTGATCGTGATCTTTTCCATCAGTCGCAGTGTCGCCAGTATCGAAAGCGCGAGTGCAAGAATGATCATTCCGTCTTTCAGCGCTTGTGATGACCAGAGAATGAGCGACGGGAAGAACGCAACCAGTAGTGCGGCTAGTTTTGAAACGCGCGAGTTGCTGAATAGCGTTTGGGCGACGTGGTAGACGACGATTGCCGTTGACGCTCCGATCGCGGCGTTGATCAACTGAATCGCCAGCATGTTCGGGCCAATGGCTTGATACACCGCCGCCACCATGTAAAGCATTCCCCACGCGCTGGCTCCCGATTGCGTAAAGCTGAGGAATTTACCGGCGTGATACGCGTCGCCATGCCACGACTGCACGAGTGATTGACCGAAGATGTCGTAAGTGTTTGCGTCGCCCCCGAAGAACTCTTCCATGTTGCCGACGAAGATGGCCATGGCGAGCAAAACCCTGGTCATTAACGCGATCAGGAAAAGCCGCATGAGAAATGTGCGCTGTTCGGGTTCGCGTGCCAGAATTATGATCGCCGGCGCGGAGGCGAGCACGCACATGGCGAGGGCTCCCGGTCCCTCCTCAGGCCGCAAGAAAATCACGCCGCCAAAAATGCCCAGAATCGAGACGATAATCAGAATATTCATAACGCAATTACTTCAAACGTCGTCCGGCAGGTCGGGACGAGTTTTTCGCTCAATCAGAAACTGATCTTCCTGGCTCAATTCCTTGATCGTTTTGGCCGGGACACCGGCAATCAGTTTACCCTCTTCTGTCAATACGGCGGTAATCACCGAGCCGATGCCGACGATCGATCTGGCCGGAATCGCGCTACCTGGAGCCATCCGAATCTCGGAACCCATGTAGACGAGTGAACCAATCGTTATGGGCAGAGTCCGTTGGCGATTGTGGGTCCAGATCGATGAATTTCGGCCTCCGAGTATTACACGCCGCCCGATTTCCACGCGATCCGTGAAGTCGATTTTATGTCCGGTGGTGACGATGCTGCCATCGCCGAGGAGAAAAACCGGATCGATCTTGTTGACGACATCCGGATCGGGAATGGAGTTGATCTCATTCATCCGGATGATCTCGCAGTACCGTCCGAGGCTAACTTCGTCTCCGCCGCGAATGATGTTCAAGTGACCGATACGTACGTGATCCTTGATCGTCAGTTTCTGAACGCGCGTGACGACGTTGAAATGGCCCATCGATACGTCGTCGTCAATATCGCATTCGCCGGCGTCGATAATGCTGAGGCCGATGCGAACTCGTTTGCCGATCTTGTAGCCGAAGCACAGGCGATAGAGGGGGCGTTTCAGGAACGAAGGAAAAACCGCGCATACCGCCAGCATCAGCAAACGCGCCTTGCTAGATTTGTGCATCTTGATGGACAGGATTTACATGATTTTCTCAGGATGTACAGGATTTATCTGTTCATCTTGAAAAATCTTTGCGAATCTTTATCTAACCAACTGCCGGCTTTCAAGCTCTGCGGTGGCACTCTCGACCTGGTCCTTCGCTGCTTGTTCGCGAACCCACGAGAGCAGTTCAGGTATTCCACGTTCAAGAGTGACCTGCGGTTCGTAACCGAGTAACGACTTCGCCTTCGAGATGTCGGCGACGCAATGACGTATATCTCCCTCGCGATACTTGCCCACAATCTCAGGTTCCAAATCAACTCC
>DATEIS010000184.1:0-16214 GCA_035278765.1 Pyrinomonadaceae bacterium
GAGATTGCGATGACCTACAAACCTGGTTCACCAATTCCGACCGCGCCTTATACCGACCTCGAACACAATGTCTGGAAGACGATTTGGGAAGCGCTTGGACCGGCGCACCGCGCGCACGCCTGCGCTGAATATCTCGACTGCCTCGAGCGGCTCGATTTCGACAGCGAGCGCATTCCGCAGCTCGACGAAGTAAGCCGCAAAGTAGAAGCCATCAGCGGCTTTCGGCTCGAGCCCGTGGCGGGACTGGTCGAGCCGCGTATATTTCTCGAATCACTCGCTCGCGGCGTTTTCCTGTCCACGCAATACATCCGTCACCACTCGACGCCGCTCTACACGCCCGAACCCGACGTCGCACACGAAATCATCGGTCATGCCGTGACGCTGGCGAGCAAACGCTTCGCGGAACTCAACCGGCTGTTTGGCGAAGCTGTTAGCCGGACGACTGACGAGTGCGAACTCGATCGACTGGCGCGTGTCTACTGGTTCACGATCGAGTTTGGTGTGTTACGGGAGAACGGTGGGATCAAGGCGTACGGAACCGGTCTACTGTCGTCGGCAGGAGAGCTCGCGGAGATGCACAAGGCTGAGCTGAGACCACTCGATCTCGATGCGGCCGCGAACAATGTCTACGACCCGACGCACTTCCAGGCGGTGCTGTTTTGTGCGGATTCGTTCGATGAGATGTACGAGCGGCTCAGAGAGTTCTTGGTCCGTTGGTAAAGTTAGACAGGATGAGCAAGATTGGATCAGGATTTACAAGATTAGATCCTGTAAATCCTGAAAACATCCTGTTCATCCTGTCTAACTAATACTGCGTTTTCGGATCGGCCTTGTCGTTTTTGGATCACGACAGATCCGCAAACGCAAATTCCTTAGGAAATCTCGCTGCCCGTGGGCCGTGCCCACGGCATTCACATTGCTTAGGAGGTTTATTCACCTTCCCTAACTAATCGCCCATCCTTGTTTGGAGGTTAACATGCTCAGCAAAAGAATCGTCATTCTTCTAGTGCTTGTAGCCGCTCTCCTTGCGACTTCCTCAGCATTGGCCCAATCAACCGCGACAGTCCAGGGCACCGTCACCGACTCCAAGGGGGACGTGTTGCCGAACGCGACTGTGATCGTCAAAAACAGAAGTACCTCTTCTGAACGCACTACCCAAACCGATAGTAGTGGCATTTATCAGGTGGCTGCATTACCGGTAGGCATCTACAGCATCGAGGTCAGACTTCAGGGATTCAAAACAGGACTTGCCGATCGGGTGACTCTGGAGGTCGCCAAAACAGTCGTTCAGAATTTTCAGATGGACGTCGGCGCCATCTCCGAGCAGGTGCTGGTCTCTTCGGACGTTCCCGTGATCGAGACCTCAACCACTTCCGTCGGCACAGTTATCAACCAGCGAACAGTTCAGGAGATTCCACTCAACGGCCGTCATTTCGTGGATCTCGGCCTGCTCATTCCCGGTTCCGTCACCCCACCGCAAAATGGGTTCCTGACAGCGCCCCTGCGCGGTCAGGGCTCTTTTGCCATCAACACTGCAGGCAATCGCGAAGACACCGTCAACTTCATGATTAACGGCATCAATCTCAACGACATGGTTCAGAACCAGATAACGTTCCAGCCGTCAATCAACACGGTTCAGGAGTTCAAGGCTGACAACTCAACGTTCAGTGCCGAGTACGGCCGCAACTCCGGCGCGATCGTGAACATCGCCACGCGTTCGGGCTCGAACGACTACCACGGTGAACTCTTCGAGTTTCTGCGTAACGACTTCTTCGACGCCCGCAATTTCTTCGAGCGTACAAGTCAGCCCGCCCCGTTTAAACGAAACCAGTTTGGAGCCAATCTTGGCGGACCATTGAACCTGCCGCGTTTCGGTGAGGGTGGCCCCAGGCTTAGCTACAAGGGCGAGAATAAAACGTTCTTCTTCTTCAGCTATGAAGGCTTACGACAACGACAGGGTCTGGCGATTTCCGGTGTGACTGTACCGACCGCTGCGCAGCGCGCATTGGTTACGGATCCGGTAATAAAGGCCCTGCTGCCGTTCATTCCATTGCCTAATGTGGGTACGAGCGGATTTGCCGGGTCAGCTACGGCGCCGGTGAATATCGATCAATGGACCATCGATCTCAACCATAACATCAGCACTAACGATCGCCTGCATGGTTACTACGCGATCCAACGCGATGAGCGCGGCGAGCCGACCCTTCAGGGCAACTCGATCCCGGGTTTTGGCGACACCCGCCAATCTCGCCGGCAAATATTCACGCTGAACGAAACCCACACCTTCGGTTCGGCCGTCGTCAATGAAGCGCGGTTTGGTTTCAATCGCATCCACATCGCCTTCACACCGAATGCGCAACTGAATCCCCTCGACTTCGGCATCAAGAACGGCGTGTCGGAGCCGATCGGATTACCACAGATGGCTATCGGCGGATCGGGTCTGAATTTCGGCGGTCCCACTGGTTTCCCGCAGGGACGGTCGGACACTACTTTCGTAGTATCGGACACGCTGAGCTACCTGCGTGGTAATCACTCGTTCAGGTTCGGTGGTGAATGGCGGCGCTTTTATAACAACAACACCGCCAAGGACACTGGCAACTTCGCGTTCGCAAATATGGCCGCCTTCCTGGCCGGCACTGCCAACGCTTTCAACGTCAGTCTGGGCGACGTTTCCTCGGCGATCGCACAGGGCGCCTTGGGGGTCTTCGTTCAGGACAACTGGAAGGTGCGGCCCAATTTAACGTTTGAACTGGGTTTCCGTTACGACTGGTTGATGTCTCCCACCGAACGGTTCGACAGATTTGTCGACTATGTACCGGAGATCAATTCACTGGTGCGGGTCAATAACGGCGTCGCTCCGGTCTATCACACCAACGCAAAAAACTTTCAACCGCGTCTTGGGTTTGCATGGGATCCTTTCAAGGATGGGAAGACTTCAATTCGCGGCGCCTATGCGATTCTCGCTGACCAACCAGTTACCAATCTCGTAACCGGCAACGCAGGGAATCCGCCGTTTGCGACTACCGCAGCGTTGCTGCCGAACACCACTACGCAACTTTCCAACGCCGCCTGTCCGGTGGGTTGTAACGCCGTGCCTGGCTCTACGGTCTCGCCCAGTTCCTCGGATCCGGAATTCGACAACGGTTACGTCCAATCCTGGAACCTGAACGTACAGCGCGAAGTTCAACAAGGATTGGCAGTAACGGTTGGCTACTACGGATCGAAGGGAACGAACCTGAGGATCACGCGGAATCTGAATCAAACGTTTCTGAACGCCGCATTCAATCAGGTACGTCCGTTCCCGACGTTGTCGGCAAGCAGCCCGATTGCTCCGGGAGCAACGCTTCTAAACATCACCTTCCGTGAAGGCACGAGCAACTCGAACTATAACGCTCTTTGGGTCACTGCAAATAAGCGCATGGGTAAGGGGCTGCAGTTTAATGCGTCGTACACCTTCGCGAAATCGATCGATTACAACTCGCAAAGCTCGCAAGGCGTGACGGTGCAGGATAGCTTCAACCTGCGCGGCGATCGCGGATTGTCAGACTTCGACGTGCGTCATCGATTCGTGATCAGCGGGTTATATGAACTGCCGTTCAAAGGCAATCAACTCAAAGAAGGATGGCAGCTCTCGTTCATAGAGCAGTCACAGGGCGGAAATCCAGTGACGTTGCTGGCGGGTAATACCGGAAATCTTGGCGCCGGCGCCAATTTGATAACTGGTGCGAATGCGAATTCGCTTACAGGTCTGGCAACTCTTCGTCCCGATAGTCTGGGACCAATTCCCATTTCGCCGGCGCCAGCCGTTGGAGTAATCGGTGTGCAGTGGTTCCCGAACCTCGTTTGTGACCCGCGACCCGGAGGTCAATGTCCGTCCGGTTCAGTAGTGAACCTGCCGGTCGTTGCTGTCGGTGGCAAGACCGTCTATCACTTCGGGAGCATGGGCAGGAACGTGGTGATTGGGCCAAGTTTTCACAACACTGATTTGTCCTTGATTAAACGCACCAAGCTCACTGAAACCCAGATGATCGAATTCCGCTGGGAAGTCTTTGATGTGTTCAATCACGCTAACTTCGGACAACCCGGAAGGACGGCGCAGGTGGGCAGTAGTGCCTTCGGTGTTATTACCAACACTCGCTTCCCGACCGGTGACTCAGGATCCTCGCGGCAGATGCAGTTTGCGTTGAAGTATAAGTTCTGAGAGGGGCAATCCACAGATTACGCAGATTCTCCGTAGTCTGTGTAATCTGTGGACCCTAAACGGCTTTCGATAAGTGAGACCAGATGGCCCAAGCTTTCCGTGCCGGTGACCGGGATATGAACCCGCGCGAGAGAGTAAATCGGCCTGCGGAAATTGTAACGGTCTTCGGCCTGCTCGATTGTTTTCCCTAGTGGACGATCTTCAGTCGAGGCCGAAATTCTCTCCCAACAAACTGCGAACGGCGCGTCGAGCCAAACACTTATACAACCGTAAGAATCGATCAGATCGCGATTGGCACTTTCAATCCAGGCGCCTCCGCCGAGTGCTATGACACCGGCTGCGCGCGTCTGTAAGACTTCGAGCAGTGTGTTTGTCTCGATCGCGCGAAATGCGGGCTCGCCGGCTTCAGTGATTAACTGGGCCGGAGTTCGTCCCTCGCGTACTGTGATTCGATCGTCAAGATCGATCATCGGGACATCGAGACGCCGCGCCAGCTCGCGAGCCACCTGGCTCTTCCCGCAACCCATGAAACCCGTGATCACGATCGTTTGCTTCATCTGCGGGTGACTGATTCGAGTAGTGGGAAGAACTCGGGAAATGAGATGGCGACGCATTCGGCGCCGGAGATTTCGGTTTCGCCTTTTGCGAGCAGAGCGGCGATGGAGAAAGCCATTGCGATACGGTGATCGCCGTGCGAGTCGATCATCGTGCCGTGTAGTTGTGTTGGTCCCGAGACCGAGAGACCGTCCGGAAACTCTTCGATTTCAGCACCCATCGCACGCAGGTTTGCAGCGGTTGTCGCGAGTCGATCACTCTCTTTCAGTCTCAACTCGCTTGCGTTGGTGATCCGAATTCCGCCGTCGATTTGAGAACCAATAACGGCGAGGAGGGGAAGTTCATCGATCAACGATGGGATCATCGATTGGCCCAACGTTCGTTTAGACTCTTCGGCAACTCCGGTAATCCCGCCACGGACATTGATTGTTCCGTATGGCTCGTTGCGTTCGGTTTGTACGTCTGTTGTTGTAATGCCGGCGCCCCACGAACTGAGCACCGAAAGAAACGCTGCGCGTGTCGGATTCAAACCAACGCCCTCGATTGTCAATTGCGAGTCGGGCAACAACATAGCCGCGGCGACAAAGTAAGCGGCTGATGAGACATCTCCCGGAATCGTGATCGCGCCGCCGTTGAAACGCGCTGGACCATCCAGCGTCACTGAAAGATCCGGGTTAGTCGCTACTGGAACTCCGAAACCATTAAAAAGACGTTCCGTATGATCGCGAGACTGCGTCGTTTCGATCACCGTCGTTCGACCTTCAGCATTTAACCCGGCAAATAGTACAGCCGACTTGACCTGTGCACTCGCGACCGGAAGTTTGTACGTGATCGGATTCAGGTTTCTTGTACCGCTTATCTTCAACGGCGCTTTGCCATCAACAGATTCAATCGTTGCACCCATCAACTCGAGCGGTTCGATAATTCGTCGCATGGGTCGTGAGCTGAGTGATTCATCTCCAATGAGTTCGGCACTGAAGTCATAACCAGCCAGAACTCCCGCAAGGATCCGCAAAGTCGATCCACTGTTACCGCAATCCAACGGTTCAAGTGGCGCAGCTAATTCTTCACTACCGGCAAAAATAATCTTGCCGTTTTTGTGTTCGATTGAGATGCCGAGCGAGCGCAGGCATCCAAGAGTTGACGCACAATCGCGTGCTGTCGAGAAGTTTGAAATCTCTGAACCTCCCCGGGACAAGGCCGCAATTAGTGCCGCGCGATGAGAGATGGATTTATCCCCAGGTAGTCGTAATTGACCGTTGATTGAACGTGCTGGAATTAGTCTCATATTGTCAACTTAGTTAAACGATAGGACATAAGAGCCCTGGCTATGCTATAAGATATGCCAGTCCTGCCAGTAGCAATTTTCCCCTCAGTGCGGGAGTCCCCCCGAAAAAACGATGTTTAGTCAGACTCAGAGAAGGGTCTCCGAATACGACGCCGTGTCTGCAATACTCTATCCGACTGTTCTGGTTGCCGAAGATTCGGTCGACACCCGCATTATGCTCAAGCGCGCCTTTGAATTAAAAGGGTACCGCGTTTTTGAAGCCGAAGACGGTCAACAAGCGCTTGAATTGGCCCGGCGCTACCGTCCCAGTCTGCTCGTCGTCGATCTGAACATGCCTGTGCTTGACGGTTTGGAAACCATCCGGAGCTTCCGCAAACTCGAAGGCAATAGCGACCGCCACACACCCATCATCGCCATCACCGCCTACGACGTTTATGGCATGGAAGAAGCCGCCCTGGAAACCGGTTGTAACATTTATCTCAGCAAACCACTCAATTTGGATGAGCTCGATCGCGCAGTGAAAAGCCTCGGGTTTCTCGTTTGAAACGAGGTTTAGCCACAGATTGCACGGATTAGTTGACAGCGCTGCGCTCAGCATGTTACACCGTCGAACTCCTGATAAGTCTGTTGGTTTGTATTAGAAAGCAGCCAGAGTCCTCGCGCAGTGGCTTTCGGAGAGGTCATGCACAAAGGTTGTGACCGTAGAGACGACCGAGCTAAGTTTGCCCAGCCGCATTGACACGGTTGCCACCGCGGCCGCCGCGGTTGCCGAATTTGTTGGCCGTTCAGGCATCAGTGATGATGCTGCGTTTGGAATCGACATGGCTGTGCGCGAGGCTGTGACCAACGCAGTGCTTCATGGCAATCGTCAAGATGAGGAAAAAACCGTAGACATCATTTTGAAGAGCTCGCCTGATGCTGTTGAAATCAGCGTGCACGACCAGGGGATAGGATTTAACCCTGAGTCAGTCCCGGATCCAACAGCCCAAGAGAACATCTTAAAAACCTCTGGCCGAGGTATCTTTTTCATGCGCAGTTTTATGGACGAAGTCGACTGGTCGATTAGACCCGGCGGTGGTACAACGGTGCGCATGCTCAAGCGACGTTAATTCGCAATTGCATAAAGGAGATTGCTGAAATGGCTGAGTTGAATATCAACGAGCGTCAAGCCGGAGATGTCACCGTTCTTGACATGAGCGGAAAGATTACTATCGGTGAAGGCAGTGTGGCACTACGCACTGCGATCCGGCGATTGCTCGAAGAGGGTAAAAAGCGAATTCTGCTGAATCTTGCTGGCGTGAGTTACGTCGATTCCAGTGGCATCGGCGAGCTGGTTTCCAGTTACACTGCTATTAATAAAGAAGGGGGCCAGCTCAAGCTGCTCAATCTCACCCAGAAAATTCGGGACCTGCTGACGATTACAAAGCTCCTGACTGTCTTCGACACTTACGAAACCGAAGCCGAGGCACTCAACAGCTTCAAATAAGTGCATTAATCTCTCGAACGGAGAAAGCCATGGCTGAGCTCGATCTGAAAGAACGACAAGCTGGAGACGTCACCATTCTTGATCTGACTGGTGAAGTGAGAATAGGTGACAGTAGTGTTGCCTTGCGTGAGTCCGTCAGAAATCTCGCGGACCAGGGCAAAAAGAAGCTTCTGTTGAACCTCGCTGGGGTCAAGTACATCGACTCGAGCGGTATTGGTGAGTTGATTGCCAACTACACGACTGTCAGTCGTCAGGGTGGCCAGCTTAAATTGCTGAATCTAACGGAAAAAGTTCAGAATCTGTTGGTGATTACGAAACTGCTGACCGTTTTCGATTCTTACGATAACGAAGCAGAAGCGTTGAAGAGTTTTGAATAATTCATTGCCGATTGCCAATTGCCGATTGCCAATTTTGGTTGAGAGCATTTTGAAATTGGCAATTGACAATTGGCAATCGGCAATAAACTGATGTTTCGTGCTGCATTTCGCCGTCTGCTTGCGATCGACGATCCACCGGAGCGGACGGCGCTTGCTTTTTCAATCGGCGTCTTTATCGCCTTCTCACCGTTCCTCGGCCTGCACACGATCATGGCGACGGCCCTCGCCTTCCTGTTTCGTTTCAACAAGATCGCGATCTACACCGGCACCTTCATCAACAACCCGTTCTTGACGCTCGTCCCGATAATTATTGCGTCTTATACGGTGGGTGCATTCATCCTTGGCAGGCCTTTGAGCATCCCAGACGAGGGGCTTGAACTCCTCAAGAACCCCCGGCTCTTCTCGGGCGACTATTACCAGCAGCTTTTTGTGCAAAGCTGGAACAGCGTTGTCTGGCCCTTTTCGGTGGGAGCGATGGCGCTCTCGGTCGTTTGTTCGGCAGTGGCTTATCCGCTAACATTACGCGCGTTGCGCGCTTACCGTAGTAGAAAAAAGCCACATATTTCCACGGAGTAACACGGATTGAAGCAATATTTACTCATCCTCCTGATTACAGTCTTGTCTGCCGGAGCCGTCTCCTCGCAAACACCGAAACCGTCGCCAACAGTCCAACAGCGACCAGGCGCCAGTTTTGAAGTTTCGGAATATGGCGTCGACTTCCAGGCCGACCCGCGTCTTATCGTGATGATGGCGGCATTGGACGTCGCCGGGTTCGAGCCCGTGACTTCGGGCCGCGCGCCGTCCACGTTTCGCGCGAAGCTGCGAAAAGACCTTGCGAATCTCGACCCGGATTTACGCACACGGTTGAAGACTTTTTACGATCGAAACAAGCTGCCGTCGCCGGCAACGCCGGCCGATCAGGCGGCGCGTTACGTTTCACTCGCACTCGCACTTGGCCAGCCGCCGAGTCTTGACGCTCCCGAGCGTTCCGATGATTTGCCGGCGGGACTTTTGGAAGTGCTCGATTTTGCGCCTCTGGTTCAGGAGTTTTATCGGAAGTCTGGAATTGACGACCAGATGGTTGGGTATGTGCGCGCGTATCAGGCCGAGGGTGATCGGCTGCGCGCGCCGACAACCGAGATGGTCCGATCGCTACTGACATATCTGCACACCAGACCAATCACCACTTCAACCGACCGCGTCGAAGTCAAGAATCCCAACAAGAAGAGCAAGCAGAAGACCTACAGCTTTCGACAGAAAGAACGCCGGTTTTTGATCTTGCCGGATCTGCTTGCTGCGCCGGGCGCAATCAACTTTCGCATCATCGGTGATGATTACTACGCCGTTGTTCCCGAGGGGACAAATCCAAGCTCGTCCGAACTGCGTCGCGCGTATCTGCAATACGTCATCGATGCACTCGTGCTGCGCTTCAACAAAGACATCGCGCAACGACGTGACCAGGTCAAACAGCTTCTGACTGAACGAGAGAAGGCAGGAGCCCAGGTCAGTCCGGATGTTTTTCTGAGCGTGAGCCGGTCGCTCGTGACGGCGGCCGACGCGCGTTACGAGGAAGTGAGAAGGCTCGAGTTCCTTGCGCGTGATACGCGCGCGCGTTTGGCTGCGGCGAAGACAGATGCTGAGAAGACGGCGATCGCAAAGCCTGCGCAGGACGAAATCAAAGCAATTCAGGACGAGACAGTTGCGCGTCTTGCAGAAGAGTACGAGCGAGGCGCAGTGCTTTCGTTCTACTTTGCGGATCAATTGAAAGGGATCGAGACTTCCGGGTTCGATCTCGCAAACTTCTTTCCTGACATGATCGCGTCGTTTGATCCGGTGCGCGAAGCGAAGCGCCCGTCGGAATATGCGGAAACGGTGCAACGTGCGACTGCGGCCCGCGAGGCTCGTACGGCGGCGCGCCGATCGCAGACAGAGCTCAACGCCGCCAGTGAAGGAAGCAGCGGCAGGGAATCGGCGCTCGTGCGTGACCTCTCGGCAATTGAAGATACACTTCGAAACAAGGACTACAACGAAGCCGAGACGCGTTTGCGTGAGATGTTGAAGGATTATCCGCGTGAGCCACGGATCTTTTTTGCGCTAGGGCGAACGGCGAGTCTTGCGGCTTCGGATGCCACTGACGAGCACGTGCGTGACGAACGTTTGAATCGCGCGTTGGGGCAGTATCGGCTTGCAGTTGCAGCGTCATCGCCTGAGACAGACAAGGCGATCATGTCGCGGGCCTATGAGTCGATGGGAAGAATCAATGCGTTCATGGACAACAACGCGGAGGCGGTGAAGTTGTTTGATGAAGCGATCAAGTTAGGCGACGTACGCGGCGGTGCTTATAAAGAGGCGCTCGAGGGCAAGAAGAAACTAAATCAGCCTTAAAAAGCCATCCACAGATTGCACAGATGTTTTTGTTATCTGCGTAATCTGTGGATGGCCTTTTTTTAGTCTAGTGCTTTTGCGGCGTTAATTCTTCCCGCGGTAACAGTCTTTCCTTTCAACGCTGCAATCGGATCAGTCGAAGCAAGCAACTTCTTCTTCAACTCATCAACCGATATCTTCGGATTCTCAGCGAGTATCAGCGCAGCCACGCCCGAAACAACCGGAGTCGCCATCGACGTTCCTGATTTCTCTTCATACTCATTGCCGAGCCACGTGCTGAGAATATCGACTCCCGGCGCCGCAATCGCAACACTCTTCGCACCGTAATTCGAGAACGAAGCCAAGGCATCGTGACGGTCCAACGCCGCTACGCTAACCACGTTCGGCACGTCGTAGCTCGACGGATAATGTGGATTCCGATCGTTGTCCACCGACGAATTACCGGCCGCGGCCACGAAGAGAATGTCGTTCTCGTAAGCTTTGCGAATAACCTCTCCGAGCGCGCGCGACTTCTGCGTCGAACCCCAGCTCGCGCTGATGATGCGAACATTCACGCCGGCTTTCTTTCGATCGATAACGTAATTGATCGCCTCGATCGCGTCTTTGGTGCTCCCGGAGCCACCGGCATTCATAAACTTCAGCGGCATGATCTGAACTTTCCAGTTCACACCCGCGATACCGAGATTGTTCTCACCTTCGGCCCCGATGATGCCGGCGCAGTGAGTGCCATGCCCGTTGTCGTCCATTGGATCGGTGCCATCGATTGCGTTGAAGCCGTTCTCATCGTCAACCGTGCCGAGTTCGTTGTCGTGGTAAGGCTCCATCTTTTCAGGACGCCGCCACATGTTTTCGGTTAAGTCTTCGTGGTTGTAATCGACGCCCGTGTCGAGCACTGCAACCACCACATCATCGGTGCCGGTCGTTTTGGCCCATGCGAGGGTGGCGCTGATGTCTGCGCCTTTCTTGCCACCTCGCTGACCGGAGTTTGACAGCGCCCACTGATCGTTGAACTGTGGATCGTGCGGAAGAATCGGCTCGAGCGGTCCCGCGGCAGCTTCTTCGAGATTGATCTCGTAGTTTGGTTCTGCGTATTCGACTTCCGGAAGTTGCTGGTACTCCTTCACGAGTGTTGCTGCATCGGCGTTGTCGAAGTCGTCAATCGCTTCCCAACCGACATTCTCGATGCGGTCTTCGACGCGATCGTTACGTTCTGCTGTCAACCGGTAGATCGCTTCCTGGCTTATTCCGCTCTTGAACTTGACGAGTATTTCGGGTCTGCCGAGGCTGCGCGTATCGCTGAGTGAGATATCTTCGGCGCTGAGTGCTTTCTTCTTCTCTTCGACGTGGACAATCCCGGCATGTGATTTCCACTGTTTCCGCCACTTGTTCAGTTGACCGGCGAAAGCGGCTACCAGAATGAGGACGAGTGCCAGCGCGATGTGGATGAAAATGTTGTTGCGGTTCATGGTGGTACCTCTTAATTTGAGCTTGGTACTTAGTGCTTTGTTCTTCGCTTAAACCAAGAACCAGGCACTAAGAACAAAGTTCTAAATCCGATAATTCTTGCCGTTAAATTTGTAAGCTCTGACCTGGTTCTTGTCAGCGCGGTATTCGAAGGTTTGTCCCTGGGCTTCGAGCTGAATGCGCCAGCCGCGCGTGATCATCTGGCCGCTCATCTCGTCTTCTTCAGCCGCGCCGAGTGCCATATCAGGGAAGTCTGCGTCTTCGACTGACTTCTGTTTGACGTCGCCGGTGTCGATGTTCAGGCGCTTAGCGAGGTCGTTCCGAGCGTTCTCAACTGCGTTGTCTTTGCTGATTGCCATAATGACGATTCAAACGACCCCTTTGAGTTCTTTGTTCCGGCGATTAATGACGCTATTTTGAGCCTGATAAGAGCTTTGGTCAACGTCGTAAAGCAGGTTTCTCCCGCAAAGGCGCAAAGGCGCAAAGTAAAGCCCTTAAACTTTGCAGTTTCTTTGCGCCTTTGCGCCTTTGCGGGAGAATTCTCATTTAAGGTCTCCGAAGAGGTGTTGCAGTAGCGCTGTTACAGTAATCGCTGCAGTTTCCGCGCGCAGGATTCGGCCGCCGAGGGTTACTACATGGAAATTCCGTGCCCGGGCGCTTTCGATCTCTTCGTCAGACCACCCGCCTTCGGAGCCAATGAGGGCGGTTATCGAGTGTGTGGCATCTGATTCTTTTAGGTTTTCGAGTGCTTCGCCGCCTCGTTCTGCGAACATTACGCCCAATCCGTCCACATCCAACACTTCTTCAAATCTGTGTGGCACTCTGATTTCCGGTACAAAAGCTCTCCCTGACTGCTTAGCTGCTTCAAGTGCGATGCGCTGCCAGCGAGCGACGCGCTTTGTTGCATCAGCAGCGTCGCGGAGATGAATGTCGGCGTAGCGAGTGATAAGCGGAGTGATTTTCTTAACCCCGAGCTCAGTTGCTTTCTGGACTACGAGGTCAAACTTCTCGCCCTTCAGCAGCGCGACGCACAAATTAAGCTGCAACTGTGATTCAGGTTTTGCAGGCTCGACTTCGGCTTCGATGCGCAATTCCGCAGCGTCGCGTTTACTGGTTGTGATGACACAACGAAACTCACGCCCGAGCCCGTCGAAAACGTAAACCTCATCACCCGCTTTCAGCCGCAACACGTCGCGCAAGTGACGCGCTTCATCCGTGCCGAGCGTAACGGTCTGCTCTGTTGTGTTGAATGAATCGGGCGGGGAATGAAATCTTCGACGAGTCATCGGATTAAACTATCACCGCGACCCATTCACCATCCTGCGTGATTTCGAAGTCATCGATGCCGTTGTCGTGAAGAGCGGCTTGGACCATCTCGAGTTGTGTCTCGAGTATTCCGGAAAGAATTAGCATTCCGCACGTCGCTCCGACCAACTTAGGCAGGATTTGATTGATCACATCGGCCGTCAAATTTGCACAGACAAGATCCGCAGAAGCCGTTGACTCTTCAACTGAACCAGCTCGGAAATCAATCTGGTCCAATACGCCATTGGCCGCCGCATTCTCACGCGCAATCTCCACAGCCATTTCGTCTGTATCACAGGCTTCGACCCGAGCTTCAGGAAAGAGTTTCGCCGCCGCAATCGCGAGAATGCCGGTGCCGGTGCCGACGTCGAGAAAACTTCCACCCGCGAAGTGTTTCTGAATTGCATCAAGACAAAGGCGGGTCGTTTCGTGAGTGCCGGTGCCGAAAGCCATTCCGGGCTCGATGCGAATAACCAGACGATCATGTACCTCACCGAGATCAGACCACGGCGGCGCGATGATAAAGCGACCGATCTCGACCGGCTGCCAGTTCTGTTTCCACTCTTCGAGCCAATCGCGCTGCGCCACTTCGCGCACGTTCATGTCGCGCACTGACGACGATGGCAGTTCGTAAATGCGCAGCGCGTCAAACAGTTCGTTGCGAACACGTTCTCGATCCGGCGTATCTGCAAAATACCCGACGATCCGGACCAGTCCATCTGACTCGTCGCCGGTCTCAGTCCCAAGCGCGCCCGCTTCCATCAACGCATACTCAACCGCCTCGCGTGCGTCCGGTTCCAGATCGACATCGAGTGCGTACCATCCGCTCGGTTGTTCTTTCGCGTGGCTCAATTTCCACTCAACCCAAACTCATCGAGCAGTTGTCCTTTGTTGCGCCAATCTTCTTCCACTTTCACAAACAATTCGAGGTGGCAGCGGTAGCCCAGCAGATTCTCGATCTCTTTGCGTGCACGTATGCCGATGTCCTTTAGACGACTAGCGCCTTTGCCGATGATGATTTTCTTCTGCGAACCTCGTTCAACCACGATGACGCAGTAGATGCGAGCAAAGTCTTCTCGAACTTCTTCAAACTTTTCCGTAACGACCGCGGTCACGTAAGGAATCTCATCGCCGGTAGCACGTAAAACTTTTTCGCGAACAATCTCCGCAACGAGCACACGCAGTGATTGGTCCGTCAATTCGTCTTCAGCGAAGATCGGCTCGCCTTCAGGAAGATGACGCAAACAACTATCAACCAGCACGTCGATCTGATCTTTTTTCAGTGCTGAGATCGGAACTATTTCGCGCCAGTCGTTTTCCTTGCTGTACCACTCAATCAAAGGCAGCAGCGCCGATTTCTCTTCCAGCTTATCGATCTTATTCAACAAGAGCAGCGCCGGCTTCTCGGATCGCTTGACGAGGTCTAACACGAAGCGATCGCCGTTGCCGGTTGAAACAGACACGTCGCGAATCAGACACACGAGGTCAACACCCATGAGGGCTTCCTGCACGGCTGACATCATGCGGCGATTGAGTTCGTAACCCGGCTGGTGAACGCCCGGCGTATCGACGAAAACCACCTGGCCTTCAGGTTTAGTGATTACACCCTGAATCCTGAAGCGCGTGGTCTGGGGCTTGTCCGAAACCGCGGCAATCTTTTGCCCAACAAGTTGATTGAGGAGAGTTGACTTACCGGCATTAGGACGACCGATCAGCGCAACATAGCCGGCATGAGTCATAGTGTCTAACTCTTTTCCGCGAAGATCTGGACCAGATGGACCAATGTTTCGGTCGACTTCTCCAGTCCGCGTCGCGAGTTGTATTCAAGCTTGCCGTGGAAATTTCCACCGCCAGTGAAAAGGTTCGGCGTCGGCAGATCCCGGAAAGTCAAACGCGCTCCATCCGTTCCACCACGAATCGGTTTCAGGAACGGCTTCAGTCCGGCTCGACGTGCTGCTTCCATTGCATTGTTCGTCAACTCCGGATAGTTCTTCAGTACTTCCTTCATGTTCTTATAATTCTCTTTGACGTCGATCGTGATCTTCACGTCCTTATACTTCGCCGCGGTTTGCGCCACGAGGTCGCGAAGCAACTTCTCCTTTGCGTCCAAACCGCTAATGTCAAAGTCACGCAACAGAATCTTCAGGCTCGAGGTTTCGACATCGATCACGCCGGCATACGGATGAACGAAACCCACGCGACCTTCCGTCGTCTCCGGCAAGATGTCGTGCGGAAAACGATTGAGGTAATCGGCGATCGCGTACATCGCATTGATCATTATTCCCTTGGCGGAACCAGGATGCGTGCTCTTGCCCTGAAAAGTGACGGTCGCAGTGCGTGCGCTCCACGTCTCCTCACTAATCTCTCCAAGCTCTCCACCGTCGACTGTGTAAGCCACCTTCGCGCCGAAGCCTTTCACGTCAAACTTCTCGATGCCTGTGCCGACTTCTTCGTCAGGAGTGAAAGCGATCGCAATCGTTCCGTGTTTGATCTGCGGATTCAGGCGCAGGATGTCGATCATTGTCATGATCTCCGCCACGCCTGATTTATCATCGGAACCGAGCAACGTGGTGCCATCGGCAGTGATGATGTCGTCGCCGATTAGCGTCTTGAGAACGGGATTCTTCTCGACTGTGATTACCTGCGTCGGATCCTTCGGCAGAGTGATGTCGCCGCCCTGGTAGTTTTTGTGAATGATCGCGTTGACGTTTTCACCGGAGACTGCCGGCGACGTATCCATGTGCGCGATGAATCCAACCACCGGCACTTTGGAGTTGTCGGCGAGATTTCCCGGCACTGTCGCGTAGACAATTCCAAACTCGCTGACACGTACGTTTTCTGCTCCCAGCCCGGTCAGTTCCCTGGCGAGAAGGTTCGCGAGGTTGAGTTGTTTCCGCGTGCTGGGCGTGGTGGTCTGATCTTCCTGCGACTGCGTGTCGATCTTCACATAACGAAGGAAACGATCCATCACCGGTTCGGTGGGCGGTTTAAGTTGGGCGTTGACGATACCCACAGAAGCTAGACAAAGTGCGAAAGCAATAATCAATCTCATTATTAAGAGCCTTTCATCCACAGATTACACAGATTCTAACGGAGAGATCGGCGCCACTCTTCGCTCTGATGATTCAAGTCGTCCAGAGTTTGCTGCAATTC
>DATEIS010000185.1:0-10690 GCA_035278765.1 Pyrinomonadaceae bacterium
TTCAGGATGTTTTTTAACGAGTGGCTGGCGTCGTTGCGGAGTCTCAACTTCGACTCGATGAGCCAGGACGGAAAGATCGATTACCTGCTATTCAAGAATCATCTCGAGTACGAGTTGCGGCAGCTCGACATACAGTCGCGCCAGCTCAGCGAGATCGAGCCACTCGTGCCCTTCGCCACAAAAATCATCGAGCTGGAAGAACTACGCCGGAACATGGCGCCCATCGATTCTGCAAAAACTGCTGCAACGTTGAACGAGCTGCGGAAACAGGTTGATGAACGACGCCGCGCTGTGGAACGCAGTCCGAATATTAAGAAGACTGTCGCCAATCGCGCGGCGCTCGCCATCAACAGTCTGCGCGGTAACCTGCGTAACTGGTACACGTTCTACAACGGTTACGATCCGATGTTTACCTGGTGGAATGAAGAACCATACCGTTCGCTCGATCAAGCGATGACGACCTATGCGACGTTCCTTAGCGAGCGCGTCGTCGGCATCAGGACTGAAGGCGGCACGTCGCAACAGACCGGCGCTGGTCGTGGACCAGGCGGCGGTGGCGGCGGTGGTGGAAATTTCCAGGGTGGTGGTGGTGGTGGTTTTCAGCGTCCCGGTGGCGCGAATGCACGACCAGGAGATTCGAGCGACATCGTTGGAGATCCGATCGGTCGTGAAGCGCTGTTGAGCGAGTTGCGTTCCGAGATGATCCCCTACACACCGGAAGAGATCATCGCCATCGGTGAGAAAGAGATGGCCTGGTGTGAGAACGAGATGAAGAAGGCTTCGCGCGAACTGGGCTATGGCGACGATTGGCACAAAGCGCTCGAACACGTCAAAAATCTTTACGTCGAGCCCGGCAAACAGCCGCAGATGATTCGCGAGCTCGCACTCGAAGCGATCAAATATGTCGAAGACAACAACCTCGTAACCGTTCCCGAACTGGCAAAAGAAACATGGCGCATGGAGATGATGACTCCTGAGCGGCAGCTTGTCAGCCCGTTCTTTTTGGGCGGTGAAGTGATTCAGGTTTCCTTCCCCACCAACACGATGGCCCACGAACAAAAGATGATGAGTATGCGCGGGAACAATCGATATTTTTCACGCGCAACGGTTCATCATGAGTTGATTCCCGGTCATCACCTCCAGGGTTTTATGTCCGCGCGCAACAAACCGTATCGAGGCATCTTTGGAACGCCGTTCTGGAGCGAAGGCAATGCGCTTTACTGGGAATTATTGCTGTGGGATCTGGGTTTTGCGAAGAAGCCGGAAGAGAAGATTGGAATGCTCTTCTGGCGCATGCATCGCTGTGCGCGCATCATCTTCTCACTCAGTTTCCATCTCGAAAAGATGACGCCGCAGGAGTGTATCGATCTACTGGTGAACAAGGTCGGTCATGAACGCGATAACGCGACCGCCGAAGTGAGACGCTCGTTTGATGGGAGTTATGGTCCGCTTTACCAGATCGCGTATCTGATCGGCGGACTGCAGCAGTACTACATGCACAAAGAGTTGGTTGGTTCAGGCAAGATGACCAACCGCGCCTACAACGATGCATTGTTGAAGGAAAATCGGATTCCGATCGAGATGCTGCGTGCAGCGATCACGAATCAGAAATTGACGAGAGACTTTGTGACAACCTGGAAATTCTATCCGTTGGGTAATTAGCCACGGATGAACACGGATTTATCTGCGATAGCTCAGTTTTAGCTTCACGAACATTGGTTCGGTTGGCTTGACGCTGGGCCGGTAGAAGACGAGTTGGGGTGGCGGAGCGCTCGACGTTAGTGCGCGCGTGCGCGCGTCCTTCTCTTCTTTGGACCATGTTTGGCCGGTGGTCGACATTTCCAGATTTCCAACACTCGAACCCCATGCCTTTTCCCACGATGCCACTTGAGCTTCCGTGAGTTTGAGTGCTTTATCGGTGATCTCCACTCCTTCAAGCTTTGTCGGTGAAACGATGACGCTCAAAACCTCTGCGACGTGATCCGCTCGACTCTTCTTCATCGTGAAGAATGGCGGATTGTCGTCCTGAGCGGGAATTTCCACTAGCCTGCCAATTCCGACCGAATTATCTCCGGCGTTAGTCCGCTTCGTCGGAAAGATCAGATAAGGTTCTCCGAGCGACCCATCCGCATACTGCTCGCGATCGATCACATACAGATAACCGCCACGCACGGCCTCGACGCTGATTCGCAGTTTGTCTCCCTGCACCAGTCTGGTACTCGCGGAGATACGTTCCGGTATCCACTCGTTGTCGGAGTTGTCTTCGTGAACGATCAGTCTTTCGCCGGAGTCAGATTGTCTTGCCGGGCGTAGCCGCCAAAGCGTTACGCCAACAACCGTCTCGGGCGCAACATTATTGGTGGGCACATTCGGTGTTGCGAGGCGATACCTTCCCGCACGGCGTCGGGTGTTTTTCTTTGCAGACGAACTTGTAAACGCGGTATCCCAGAGTTTCCGCGTCATGTCATCCGGATTCTGTGCCACCAAAACCGGAACCGCGATGAGGATCAGCAACACGAGGCCTAATATTGATTTCATTTCCACTCTCCCTGCATCACGAAGGGCGCCCAGAAGTAAGGCGACTGCCACTGTCGTGTGCGCAACATCTGAATCTGCGCGGCTCGTAAGGCTGCCGCAGGCGTTTTGCCATTCCGCAACATGCCGGCGTAAAGCCGTTGCATCAACGAAGCCGTGGCTTTGTCGTTTACATTCCACAAACTGACGATCACACGGCGCGCGCCAGCGTACATGAACCCGCGTGTTAATCCTTCGAGACCTTCGCCGGTTACATCTTTACCGAGACCTGTTTCACACGCACTCAATACTACGAGCTCAGCCGGCAACTTCAGGTTGTAAATATCGTGTGTGCGCAGAAATCCATCCTGCGGTTTTCCCTGCTCGTCGAAAAGTGAAAGCACGACTGCCGAGAGATTCGATCGCGATGTGTCGAGATATCCGTGCGTGGCGAAGTGCACATAACGATACTTGCTCAACTCGCCATTCGTAGCTATCGATCGACGGGCATTGAAATCGACAGCCTTGAGACTGCCGCCTGAAGGCGCCACTGCGAGAATCTGATCGGCTTCCCAGCGAGTGAATGGCAATCGCGGAATTGAAAGTTGGCCTTTGGCAGTGCCCTGCAAATGCTCGATGATTCTTGTCGCGGCCGGTTCAGCCGAGGCTTGGGCCTGAGCACCAGTCTTTAATCGCGCATCACTAATAGAAAATACGGGATCGGCGATGACAGCAACTGACTTTGGCGCCGGGGCGCGATCCTTCAGATTCTGACGTTGAAGTGCGAACGCCGACGCTGAGGGTAGGCTGACGAGTTCATGATCGATGACGAGTGGTCGATATGGACCACTGGAGACAGTCAATGCCGCAAATGGAACATATTGCAGAGCACCGTCTGCAATCACAACCAATCGTTTCTGTGTAAGCTGAGCCGCCGCCGGTGACAATATCAGCTTGCCCAAGCGCTCGGCTGCATCCTGAAAACTCGCATCGGATCGGGCGATTCGCGTTCTTCGTTGCGCCGATGATTCGAGTGATTTAACGACACTGCGCGCCACGAGCGATTCATATACCTCGCGCGCAACGAGTTCTATGTCCGCTCGCTTTGGCAGCGCATAGGAGTTCAAGTGATTCTGCGTGACGACCCAGACGTAGCTTCGCCGCTCACCCAATGCGTACTGAAGCAACACCGTGTCCGGATCCAACTGCTGCTGAATGCCTTTTAAATCGAGTGGTTGAGGCTGAACTAAAGCCGAATACTGCGGACTGCTCTTGCGAATTGACGCCTGCACTTGCTGATACTCATCTTCGAGCGCGCCGATTTCTTTATGCAACGTGGCAATCTCATCGTTGCTGCCGCGGCGTGCTTTGAGCTGCATCTCGCGTTGCGCTTTTGCGTTCAAGACGCGCGCGAGGTCACGCTCCTTTTCGATTAAGGCAACATCAACGCCTTCTCGGATATCGATTCGCGCTTCGCTCAGTTGTTCGAGGAGACTCCGAGCACGGCCACGCTCGCTGGCCTTCAGAGCTTCCGCATCATATCCGCGCAGATGATTCAGCGCATGTTGCTGCATCAGCAGATCAATGTAGAACTCATAAGCACGTTCGATCGTCGCACGATAAGAAGCACGCAACTCCAAACTGCCCGAACGTGAACGCACTGTTTCGCGTAGCGCCAGCGATTCCTCGATGAACTTCCGCGCACCTTCGAGATTGCCATGCTGTTCCTCCGCACGCGCGATGCCTTCCAGAGCCATGGCAGCACTGGCAATGTCATCGATAGTCCGGAAGATTGCTAACGCGGAGTTGAACTGCTCGGCCGCTTTCTCGGGTTGTTTCAAACCGTTGTAGGCATTACCGAGATTGTTGAGCACGAGTCCTTCGCGTCGGACATTGCCGATGGCGCGTTGAATCTCGAGTGACTGGCGGTGATAGTCAAGAGCCTGATCGTATTTCTCCTGCCCCGCATAGGCGATGCCAATCTCATCGAGTGTTTCACCGGACTGCGCACGATTACCTGTCTCGCGTTGGATCGCCTGTGCCTGGCTGTAATATTCAAACGCTTTCTCGTATTGCTTCATCCGCCGGTAAACGCGTCCGATGTTGAGCAATGTGTACGCTTCCGAATTCTTGTTTCCGACTGTGCGAAGTAATGGAAGAGCTTGCTGTAGATAGTCCAGCGCTTTCTGTGGCTCGCCTGACTGGTCGTAAGCAATGCCGATGTTGTTGAGCGTGATTGCTTCGTTCTGAGCCAGGTTCAGGGATTTGAAAACGGGCAGCGCCTGCTGGTAATACTCGAGGGCCTTTTGCCAGTCGGCGAGGTCGTTGTAGATCTTGCCGATGTTGCTGAGTGCGTTACCTTCGGCGGTGCGTGGACCGTTTTCTCGGGAGAGCTTGAGTGCCTGCTGCTGGTGCTCCAGAGCCTTTCCGACGTCGCCCAGAATCTCGAGCGTGCCGCCCATGTAAGTCTCTGTACCCGCTTCCAGCCGTCGATCTCCCAACGTGACCGCGAGTTTTAACGTCGACTCGAAAAACTGACGCGCGGTGCGAAACTCGTTGAGGGAGAAATAAGCGATACCAATTCTTAAGTGGGCGATAGCGAGACGATATGTATCACCCGCAGCCTGGAAGAGTGGCAATGCAGACTGATACTTTTCAATCGCGGTTCGTCTTGCTGTAGCAGTTTGTTGTCTCATGAGCTTGGCGCCCTCATCGAGTGCCATTTGGGCCGTGACGTGGCCTTTATCGGTCGCGGTGGCTTCGCGTTGCGCGAGGATCTCTATTTTGTATCGGCCTGTTCGCGCGCTGCTACCCGGTGCACGTACGTCAATACGATAATCACCGGCAACCGGCGCGACTACGAGAACAGGTTCCGGACCCCAATTACCATTCGGACTGTCACTCTCTGTGAGTTGTTTGCCACCGGGAGCAAAAATCGCAGTTACAAGATCAATGTCTTCCTGAACAACAGCAGCATTCAAAAACTGTCCCGCTTCCAGCCGCTTTCGGTATGAATGAGTTTCTCCCACTTTGATTTCGCGACTAACCGCGGCGAGTTCCGGCTGTTCCTGCGTCGATTGGGCAAACAACGGGCTCACCGCCAACAGCAGTGCCACCGATACGCGAATCAGGAGCTTTATCAGGTCCCTTTGCATCGCGCTAAAAATACCTAATCTTCTCTGTGCAACCTCTGTGCACAGAGATGGAAATGAAAATAACATCTCGCGGTAGCGGTGACCGAATTCGCACACAGGCCCGCATCCGAATGCGAATCGCTGTCACCAACTACCGCTAAGATATCTCGATCACACCCGCGAAGATCCCAGCTAACTCACGCGCAAGCCGACGCTGCATCTTCCTCGTTACCTCCGGCCTGAGCCTGGAAAGTGCCATCCTCCAGAGTGGGATTTTCCTTGTCGTTCCAATTTCCGCACAGAACTTCATCGGCATCCGAATTAAGGGTGAGAGTCCAAAAAACGCCTGGTGCGTCTTCGAGGAAGAACCTAAAACTTCTCCCAACACGAATTTCTCGTCCCTTCACGATGTGATTTTGACTGTGAAAGTTGTAGGCGCCATCGGGTTTCTGCGTAAAGTAGCAGCCAATCAACTTCTGGCCTTCTGCGCGGCCAACAACCGACTTAATCGGAATTTGTCTCTCTTCAGGTTCATCCATTGTCTTTTCTCCTTCTGGGGCTTGTGGGTTGACACAACCGAAGGTTGTGCGCTGGGCTGCGAACTAGGAGCACCTTCGTCAAGGCGTTGAGTCCGCCGCACTCTCTTCTCAACTATTAACGCGAGAACTTCTTAGGAAAACCACCACGAGCGGGAAAACTTTGTGTGGCGCAAATCATGCCACAAAAAGGCACAAAAGTCACAATTTGGAGTTCAGTTCAGTGGTGTTCGAGTTTTATGGGATGGACCAGAAGTTTGCCGGGGTTTTTCACAGTTGTCAGGCGCTCACCTTTTTCCACCGTTGGCTTGGTTTCAGAATGCGTGTTGAGGAAGTTTTGAACTACTTTGTTGCGGGCCGGATCCGTGATGAGACCCTGCGTTTGCGGACCGGCGAACTCCTTTAAAGACTCCAGCTCCGGAACTGCGTCTTCAGAAAAAATCAGCCACAGCTTCTCCGTCCCCTGCTGGGCGTCAAATTTCAACCACGACTCTTCCGGAATCTGTGTCACTTGTCCGGCGGCTATCGATGACGAGCCTTTGTTTGCTGTCGGCGTCGGGAACACGACATTGAACTCGGGCGCGGATGCGGCATTAGGTCCCTCGTTCAAAATGTAGAGAAAACCAGATTGCGGGCTGCTGAAGCTGAGGCGGATCTGGTAGTCCTCTTCAAAGATCATCTCACCGGGAATCGTGAATGGTTCCTGGAATGGCTGCTTGTCTCTGAACTTCTGCACCGTGATCCAATAGGTAAGCGTTCGCTCACTCACCGGTACTTGAGCGACAGGAGGCGTATTTGATCTCGTGCGCGACGCCCGCCAGATGTTGATTCCAAAGATCGCGGCTGTCACGACCGCCATGCCAATCAATGCGATGACCAGTACTCGTTTTGGACGAGGATCGGGAACGACCTCCTCAGTTGGAACGGTGGGAATCGAAGTTGTATATGACGACGTGCGCTGAATCTCCAATTCCACATCGATACGCTTCTTCAAACTACGCAAATCGATCAGCATGTCTTTCGCAGTTTGATAGCGTTCGTCCGAACTTTTTGCCATCGCTTTCTCAACGATGCGTTCCAGCTCCGGCGGAGAGTTTCCGAGTTTTGAAAGCGGAACCGGATCTTTTTCGAGGATCTGCACAACTGTGTGACTGCTCGTCGCGCCCGTGAACGGCACTGTCCCGGCGATCATTTCGTACATCATCACGCCGGTGGACCAGATATCAGTTCGCTCATCGACCTCATCACCGCGTGCCTGCTCTGGCGACAAGTAGTTAATCGTGCCAACGATCGTACCGGGCGCGGTTTTGAACGCAGTCGCAGCTTCCGAGGCTTCACCTTTGTTTGACGATTTCTCGGCGACTTTCGCGAGTCCAAAGTCCAGAACCTTAACAACACGGTCGCGATGACGAATCATCACGTTTTCAGGTTTCATGTCGCGATGGACAATGTGCGCCTCGTGTGCAGCGTCGAGCGCTGCCAGCACCTGAATACTGATATCGAGTATTTCGCCGAGTCTGAGTTTCAGTTTGTGTTTGTTCAGGTGGTCTCGCAGCGTTTCGCCATCAATGAATTCAGCGGCCAGAAAAATCGATCCTTCAACTTCACCGAATTCAAAGACTGTAAGGATGTTTGGCTGGTTCAGCGATGAGGCAACTTTTGCTTCCTGTCGAAGGCGCTTCATGCGTCGCTCGTCCCGAGAAATCTCGAGCGCGAGTACCTTCAACGCTACGGTTCGGCCTAATCGCGAGTCTCGCGCGAGGTAGACTTCACCCATGCCACCGGCGCCGAGCGCGTCGAGGATTTCGTACGATCCGAATAATTGTCCCTGGTTGAGAGCGTTTCGTGGTGGTTCGCGGTCGGCGTCGTCGAGCAGGAAAGGCGCTGCTGCTTCGGCGGCCATTCCGCCAATGAACTTTTCAGCACTCGCGTTGTTGTGTGCGGCGATCAGTTTTTCAACATCAGATCGCAACGACTCATCGACGCCGGCAACGAATGCGGTCCGTTCTTCACCGTCGAGCGAGATTGCCTTGTTGAATATGCGACTTATTTGTTGCCAGCGTTCAGGCGTCAATTCGCCCCGCTCCCGGTGAGTTGTTGATACAGCCACGCGCGGGCCATGTTCCAATCGCGAGTTACCGTGTTTTCGGAAACATTCAATACACCAGCTATCTCTTCGTTGTTGAGGCCGCCGAAGTATCTCAACTCAACCACCTGGCTACGTCGCGGATCCATTTCCGAGAGACTCGTGAGTGCTTCGTCGAGGCGAATTAATTCGGTGCTTTGATCGGGAGTAACTGTTGCCGCTTCATCAAGTGAGACTTGTTGCGCTCCACCACCACGTTTTGCGTAGGCGTGGCGCCTCGCATGGTCAATCAGAATGCGCCGCATTATCTGCGCTGAAATCGCGAAGAAATGCGAACGGTTGGCCCAGTTTACTTTTTGGCCCACGAGACGCACGTACGCTTCATTTATCAGGGCGGTGGTTTGAAGTGTGTGACCTTTACGCTCGCGGCTCATGTAACGGCGGGCGAGCCGGTGTAATTCGTCGTAGACCAGCGGGTACAACTCGTCGAGTGCGGACTGATTTCCGTCGCGCCATTCGGCGAGTAGTTGGGTAATGTTCTGTGGGTTTGGTGCTTGTGCCAATCTACGCTATTCAAGCTTTAAACTGATCGATGTCGCCTGGCTTGCGCAGCATCTTGTTAACTTCGCCCACGTGAAGCTCCTCTTCCGCAATCATGCGGCGCGCGTAGTCTTCAAGCAACACCGAGCGATCTTTCACGAGCTCGTACAACTCTCTGTAAAGCGCAAGTCCGGTTCGTTCTGCCTCGAGAGATTCGATAAGAATGTCGTTGATACCGTGCTTGTGTGTTTCCAGCAGGGCGCCGATCTTTAGTGACGGGTGTTCACCAAAATGGGTTACCAGTTCCCCGGCTTCGTTTGCATGCGAGAGACAGGTATTTGCCTCGCCGCGTAACCAGCTCACGATCGGAATACGATTGTGGCCGAAGACCATTAACGAGTAATGCGTGTATCGAACGACACCGGCCAGTTCGGCCTCCATGATCTGATTCAGAAGCTTTACCGCAGCCACCTTATCAAACGTTTCCTCAGGCATGTTTTCCTCCGTGTATGAGCCTTGCTCAAAGTCGCTGCTTGGATGAAGTCAGTACCGTAACGCGGTCGCGTCGGGTCGATGTTGTGTTTCACTAACCCACAGGTTTTGCATTTATAAGATCCACCCGACGCTACCGCGTTACGGTACTGACCTCATCAAAGCAGCGATCCTATTCTCAGAATCTCAATGACAAACAACTGAGCCCGCCGTCCATCTTTTGAAATTCCGACATATCGAGGGCGATTGTTTGATAACCCAAATGTTCCAGTTCACGCTTTGTTGCGGGAAAGCCGTCCGCAATAAGTACTTTACCATTTATCTCCAGGCAGTTTGCCGCATAGTCTTCGCTTGAGTCCAGACAAACAAGGTCGTAACCGGAAAACGCCTTAAAGTCTCGAAGCGCCTCGATCAAAACTAGTTGCTGGCGGCCAAGATAAGCTAAACCGCTCTTCAGATGAAGAATATTACTCACACTGCGAATGTCTATCAAACTCGAAGTGTAGCCGAAGGATTCGAGGAAGCCGGCGAGTTGTCGAGCGCCGTGTTCGTTTGTGCGTTGTGAGACGCCGATGAAGAAGTGCTCACCCGCTTCGCAGATATCGCCGCCATCGACGGTGCCGGGCTCCTCTATTAAGTGCACTTCAGAGAAATACTCGCGAAGCAAGGGGGCAATCTTATCTGTTTCAGCGCGACGCGACGGTGCGCCTGGTCGCGTGATGACTGCGCCGCGACCAGTCAAAATCGCGGTGTCTTCGACAAACGTGGAATCCGGGTGCTCTTCGTCAGTAGCGAGCCGGATGACGTCGAGACCGCACGACTCGAGCGTCTGACAATACGCTTCGTGTTGTTTGCAGGCACGTTCGAGATCCGGCGCGCCGAGGTCGACAGTGGTTAGTCCCGCGGCGAAGTTTGCGCAGGGCGGTCGAACGATCGCTTTGCTGAACATTATGGTCTACGTTGCTCTGTCGCCCATCAACTTCTTGATAGTAGGCAACAGCAGCGCAAGAAGCAGCGCCGACGCCAACAATCCAAACGCAATCCCGCCATACAGATTCCTCAGTCGCAATGGATCATTAGCGACGAAGAATCCGGAAAGATAACCAGCCAGCTTATTCCCAAGCGATGTCGCCAAAAACCATCCGCCCATCATGAGGCCAACGAATCTGACCGGAGCGAGTTTTGTCACCATGCTCAATCCCACCGGACTCAAACACATCTCACCACAAACTTCGAGGAAGTAGAGCCCAACGAGCCACCAGAAACTCACGCGCCCCTGAGCGGTCAAGACCGCCGCCGGAATCATTAATAGGTATGCGGTGCCGATCAGGAACAGACCCAACGTAAACTTCGCCGGACTCGACGGCTGTCGATCTTTCAGTAATGCC
>DATEIS010000186.1:0-3648 GCA_035278765.1 Pyrinomonadaceae bacterium
CGAGCGGCAACTGATCCTGCGAGTTTCCAAGCCGCTGCATCATCATATTCGTTTCGCCTTCAGTCAGCTTACGCCTCGCCGTCGCTTCAATAACCTGCAACCGGGTTTTTGCCTTAACCAGATGATCATTAGCCTGTTGCCGGAGATGATCGAGCTTTTCATGGTCGGCCGCCAACTCCTTCTGAAGCGAAGCGGATTCCGGCGTCTTAAGCGTTCGAGCCCGGTTTATCTGCCGCTCAACCCTCAACATTTCCCGTTTTGAACGCGAAATAATGCGGGATGCCGTCAGTCTATTAGCCAGCGTTTCGAGGTAAGCGTCCGCCAAAAGCGGGTTACTTCGTTGAATTTCCGCCAGCGATGCGCGCTCCGCCGATGTCAATTCTGAGCGGAACCATACAACCTCATTCGCCGTGATTCCATCCGATGCTAACCGGTCTCGCAATTTTGAGAGCCATCTCCGGCGGTAAAACAGGAGAAAAACGGCGATCACGACGCCCAGCGCGAATCCCAGCGTCAACGAGAGTCCGGCCAACAAAAGATAAACAGCAGCCGAGTCTGTCGCTGCGGTTGTAAGAAAAAGGACTAGGAAAATCAGCGGAGCAGGCAGGGAAGTCGCGGCCACGGCTATCCAGGGTGCAACTTTCAGCAAGCGCCCAGTATTAGCGTCTTTGCCGGAAAGCTTGCCCCCTGACTGACTCATCTCAAGCATTGCTCCCATGGGTGCGGATCTTAGCTCATGGAACAGGTGACCGCCAGCCACCCGTTACGCCAACGCCATTTGAGCTGCCGTGTCTGTATAATAACGGCGAGACTGCAAAGGAAGATTCAATGAAGACGCTCCGACGACTCACATTTCAGCTTCTGATCGCTTTGAGTTTTGCTCTTATTACCCCGCTTGCGTTTAGCCAGCCGCAGACTCAAGCCGGCGGCAACGGCAACTCGCGCGGGTCGGGCAAGCCGGTCACGATTCCAGTCACCATCCGCACAAAAGAGGAAAGTGCCGCCAGAACTGAGGAAAATTATTTTCAGAATATCGATCTGGTGGTAAGCGAAGACGGTGATCCGCAAACCATCATCTCGGTGCGCGGTATCGGCACCAACTCGCCAATTACGCTTGCGGTGTTGATTCAGGAAGATCTCGTGCCGTCGGTAGGGAACGAGATCAAGGACCTCAGGGAGTTCATCACGAGACTGCCGCGTGGCTCGAAAGTGATGGTTGGCAGCTTGCGGACTGGCAGTTTGCAAGTCAGACAGAAATTCACTAACGACTTGGAAAGAGCAGCGAGTGCTCTGCGTCCGCCGAGCGGTTTTTCGAGTGCGAGTCCTTATAACCCTTATGTCGAAGTTATCGAGGCATTACGTCGCTTCGAAGGGCAACCACTCGGCCGGCGTGCGATTTTGCTTGTCTCTGATGGTTTGGATGTTTCGCGTGGCGTCGATTCTTCTTCACCGTCGCAGAGCGTCGATTTACAGCGCGCGGTGAATGAATCGCAACGACGCGGAGTTGCGATTTACGGCTTTTACGCCCCGACGACTCTGGCGGCAGCAAATCCTAGCCTAATTACTAACGCACAGAGTTCGCTGTTGCGATTGTCTGATGAAACTGGTGGCATCGCTTTCTTTCAGGGGACTGGCGCACCCGTCAGTTTCCGTCCCTTTATTCGCGAGTTGAATACAGCACTGCAGAAGCAAGCGGCGTTGACGTTCTTATCAACACACCTCAAGAAGGGATTTCACAAGATCGAAGTGAAATCATCAACTCCGGGTGTGCGCGTTGCTTATCCTTCGGGATACGTGAGGAATTGATTTACTGGACGGTCGCCGCCAACAGTGATCCGCGATGATCGCTCGCGATGGCCCATCCTTCCGCGAGTTGTCCAATCATTCCGTGAAAGTAGATCTCGCTGCCGCTTAGTACAACGAGCACATCACCGGCGTGATAACGCGGATCTTCGAGTTGAAAACGAATCACCGTCGCCTGCCCATTCTTCTGCTCGATTGTTTCAAACTGAAAAGTATCGGCGTCGGCTACATACGTTTGCGAATTATTCGCAACTCTCTGCTCGTCTGGCATTGGTATAAATTCTCGTTGTTAATGAAAGAAGTCTGTGGGGCGGCATGTGGGGCTCGAACCCACGACCTCCAGATCCACAATCTGGCGTTCTAACCTACTGAACTAATGCCGCCATATTAGGTTGTGTTAAATGCCCCCGGCAGGACTCGAACCTGCGGCCCTCTGCTTAGCTTCCAGCATCAGGCTTTCCCTGACCGCCCGTTCAAGCTGGGGTTGCTGGCTGGACTATATCTTGGACATCACAGTCCCGACCCGTATAGTCTCTGAGGATCCCCGCCACGACAACTCGCAGCAGGTTTCCTGCGGATTACCCAATCCTCTCGGATTATTACTGGACCACAGAATCGATCGAGTACCGGAGGCTCTCAGGGCGTCCCCGCATACAGGGTCGTCCACTCAATGGGTTCCGACCGCATTTCCCCATTAAGGCTCCAACAAGGCAGATGCTCTATCCGCTGAGCTACAGGGGCACATTCAAACACGAGGCATGTTAGCAAATCAAAGAACAGTGTCAACCGCACACAAATGCTGATCTGGCAAACAAAAAGAGATCGCCCATGGTGGGCGACCTCTTCGCTGAATCCGTGATACTTGAGCTTATGCGGCGCGCGGTTCTTTGGTCTCCGCGAACACGCGACGGCCATTCAGCGCATCATCAATGATCTCGCGCACTGCCGAAGTCTCTGGATTGACGTCCATTCGGTCGCACGCTTTGAGGTGCCTGATAATGCCCTCCGTAGCTATCTCAAGAGCAACGCCGTTGAGCTTGGAATAACGACGAGCCTGGATGTGGTCGATTCTCATAAGCCGCTCATTCAGCGGCAGGTGCGTATCAAAAGTCACGATTGCTTCTACTCCTCCGTATAAGATCTCACTCTATTCCAAATGTATGAACTATAGATGCTTTCCTAACCCCCTTGGATGCAGCCTCCACCACAGAGCAAAGCCGTAGATTCAGGGTAAAAACCCCAAAAACACAGGTTGGCATATAAGCATTTGCCGCAGGGGTGTCAGCGAAACGTTGGATTATAAGCGAGGAGGGGACATTCGTCTAGATCTTTTCTTAGTTACGATTGTAACGATTTTGTATCAGCGGAAATGATGAAAAACCTAACGATTTTAGGCTTTACGGACAAAGGCGCCGCCCGAGTTCCTGAGGTGGTACGGGGCGGCGCCGATGCTGAAAAATAATAGTGCCTGGCTTTTAGTTTCTTCTACTTTTTTGGAAGCACGGTATCTTTCATTGATTTGCCAACTCTAAACTTTAACGTGGTCTTAGCGGGAATCTGAATGGTTTCGCCGGTAGCGGGATTCCGGCCTTCACGTGCTTTTCGCTCGGATTTTACGAGCTTTCCGAATCCTGGGAGAACAAACTCACCGTTTCCTTTGACTTCGCGCGCTGCGAGATTCGACAGCTCTTCAAAGAACTCCTTAACTTGTGCTCGCTTCATTCCTGTGGATTCAGAGAAGTGGTTGATTACTTCCGATTGGGTCATGCGCTTCTTGCCTGTCGCGGCTTTGGTCGCCATAGTCTGGTGTAACACCTCCAACGAGAACTAAATTGAAAGACGGAC
>DATEIS010000187.1:0-14057 GCA_035278765.1 Pyrinomonadaceae bacterium
ATCCCGAGCATCCGTTTGTCGCGATTCTTGGCGGCGCAAAAGTCTCGGACAAGATTCCAGTCATTAACGCGCTGATCGATCGTGGTGTCGACAAGATCCTGATCGGCGGCGCGATGGCCTACACGTTTCTTAAAGCTGAAGGTTTTACGGTCGGCAAATCTCTAGTTGAAGACAGCATGTTGCAGACCGCGCTCGAGATTAAGAAGCGGGCCGAAGAGAAGGGAATAACATTTCTTCTGCCGACGGATCATCAGGTTGTCGACAGTTACGAGCCCGTAAAGGGCGAAAAGATCGTCACCAAAACTATTCCCATCGAGTTCACAAACATCGGTCTTGTCGGCATGGACATCGGTGTTGAAACGGTGTCGCACTTCGCGTCCGCGCTGCAGGACGCACGCATGATCATTTGGAATGGTCCAATGGGCGTGTTTGAAGAGCCACCATTTGATCAGGGAACGATCGGTGTCGCAAAGGCCGTCGCCGAAGCCGCCGAACGCGGCGCTACTGCAATCGTCGGCGGCGGTGATTCCGTCTCCGCCGTAACCCGCGCCGGTGTCGCTGACAAAATCACCCACATCTCCACCGGCGGTGGCGCGACACTGGAATTTCTCGCCGGCGACGAATTGCCTGGTGTCGCTGCGTTAACGGATAAGTAACGACACTCACATTGTCGCTGTTATATTTTTACTGCCGGCCTTGAACTCCCATGAAAGTCTTCCTCGCATCCACTGCTGAAGATCTAACCGAGTATCGCAGAATCGCCGAAACCACTATT
The DNA here is from genome assembly GCA_035278765.1 of Pyrinomonadaceae bacterium. GTDB lineage: Bacteria > Acidobacteriota > Blastocatellia > Pyrinomonadales > Pyrinomonadaceae > PSRF01. The sequence goes on from DATEIS010000187.1 coordinate 776, forward strand.
CGTGATCTATCTGAAGAGATCCAGATTGTCGCGATGGAGCATTTCGGTCCGCGGCCAGAGACGCCAATCAAAGAATGCGAACGTTTAGCTCAGGAGAGTGACATAGTCGTTTGTATTGTGGCCCATCGCTACGGCTCAATCCCAGAAGATGGCGAAAAGAGTTTCACTCAAAGGGAAGTGGAAGTGGCACATAGTGCTGGAAAGAAGATTTTGGCGTGGATTGTGGATAAAGATTACAAGTGGACGGAAAACAAAGAACAGGATCTGCTTCTCGATCCCACCGTTTATGGAGACTCCACTCGGGAAGCTGAAGTGCAACAACGAATCAAAAAACTTGTCGAGTTCAAGGCTTGGCTCGGCCGGACCGTCATAGCTGATTCTTTCACTACGCCTGATGATTTCGGCAGAAGGGTCGCTGTCGCATTACACAAATACATTCCGAAACGCGCGACAGCGAAACCGCTTCCACCACACAAAATATCAATTGCGCGCCTGCCGATAACTGGCTCAGATTTATTTGGAAGGGAAGCTGAACTCAAGATCCTCGATTATGCCTGGGACAATCTCACCACAAACATCGTGAGCTTTGTCGCTTGGGGCGGCGTAGGCAAGTCGGCTCTTGTTAATCACTGGCTAAAGCAACGCATGGCGCGAGATAACTATCGCGGAGCGGATCGAGTGTACGGATGGACGTTCTTTAGTCAGGGTACCAGTGAGCAGGCCGCTTCGGCCGATTTGTTCATAGACCAGATATTACGTTGGTTCGACGATCCTGATCCTACGGCCGGTAATCCCTGGGATAAAGGCGAACGTGTCGCTCGATACATTCGTCAGTCGCGAGTTCTTCTGATTCTTGATGGGCTCGAGCCGCTTCAACACCCTCCAGGACTGTTAGAGGGTCGACTGAAGGATGCTGCCATGCAATCTCTGTTGGTGGAGTTGGCAGCAGGACAGCCAGGTCTTTGCGTGATATCGACAAGGGAGCAAATCGGTGATCTGGTGGAATTCGAAAACAGTACCGTGATTCAACGCAACCTTGAGCACTTGTCGGCGGAGGCTGGTGCAGAAGTCCTTCGTTCATTCAACGTCAAAGGTGAAATTGAAGAATTGGAAGCAGTTGCACGCGAACTCCGCGGACACGCGTTTTCACTTACTTTATTGGGGAGTTATTTAGATGAGGTGCTGAATGGTGAAATTCACCGGCATAAAGAGATTGAAAATTTGTTTGATGACTCGCGTTACGGTGACGCGGCTCAAAAGATGATTTCCGCTTACGTAAAATGGCTCGGCGAAGGCAAGGAACTCGCGATACTACGCTTGTTAGGTTTGTTTGACCGCCCGGCTGATATTGCCAGCCTCCAGGTATTGCGGGAATCACCGGCGATTCCCGGTTTAACAGAATCCTTGCAGAGTTTTAAGGCGCGTGAGTGGAATCAGGCAGTTGCCAAACTGCGTCGCATCAAGCTGTTGACTGAAGCATCGCCAGAGAACCCCGGAACCTTGGATGCACATCCATTGGTGCGTGAATTCTTCAAACACGAATTGAAACAAACCCAGTTGAGTGCTTGGCGGGCCGCACATAAACGAATCTATAAGCACCTCATAAGGAGTACCAAAGAATTTCCTGAAACTATTGAAGAAATGTCGCCACTCTTCGCGGCTGTTGCGCACGGGTGCGCGGCAGGATTGTATGAGAATGCTTTGAGCGAAGTTTATGAACGCCGGATCCAGCGTGACGACAGTTTATATTTCAGTACCAGGCAACTGGGTGCAATTAGCGCGATATTAGCCACGCTTTCTAACTTTTTCGACTCACGTTGGGAACGACCAGTACCAGAATTAGCATATATGGACCAGGGCTTTTTGCTAAACGAAGCAGGCGCGACTCTCAGGTCTTTGGGGCGTCTACAAGAGGCTTCCCAAGCACTGCAAGCAGCGGTAGAGATTGCTACCACACATCGTCGCTGGAGTAACGCGTCGACAGCTGCCGGTAACCTGAGTCAAGTGTTTCTCAATTTGGGAGACTTGGAAAGGGCGATGGAAGTTGCTCGGCAAGGCGTAGATCTAGCAGATCAGAGCCAGGTCTGGTACGAGCGGGTTCATAATCGTTCGTATCTTGCAAATGCGCTGCATCAGTGCGGCTACGATGACCTTGCCCGCGATAGGTTTGCGGAGGCTGAAGAAATACAAAAAGAAGAACAACACGAATTCCCGCTACTCTATTCAGTCTCGGGTCACGTATATTGCGACTGGCTTCTTGGCCAGCGTAGGGTTGAAGAGGTGAAGGAGCGCGCAACTCGAGCGTTGGAAATCGCTATTAGCGAAGAATTAGGCTTTTTATCAACCGCCCTGGACAACCTCTCTCTTGCGCATGCCTCATTGCTTGAAATGGAGCAGGCAGGTGTAGACCCGGCTGAAACCATAAAGCTCTTGAATGTTGCAATTGACGGCCTGCGCAAAGCCGAGGCGATATATTACCTACCCAGTGGGCTATTACTACGCGCGCAGTTTTATAGTAAGACTCGGGACTTTGAGAAGGCAGAACGTGACCTGGGTGAGGTGTACCGTATCGTTGTGCGAGGCAGTATGGGATTAGCCTTAGCTGATTATCATTTGGAATTCGCACGACTTCGCTTGATCCAGGGGAACAAAGTTCAAGCGCGCGAACATCTTGAGATTGGTAAAGAACTGATCGCGCGTAGGGGTTATCACCGTCGTGACAAAGACGTCGCCGAACTCGAAGCGCAATTAGCCTGACGCAGCAAGCTCTGCTAATATCCCTCGTTCTTATCCCAGAACAAATTAAACTATGCGCAAACCTGTCATCGCCGGAAACTGGAAAATGTACAAGACGCTCAGCCAGGCAGTTGATACTGCGCTCGCGCTGAAGCCTCTCGTCGCAAACGCAAATCATTGCGAGGTCGTGATCGCGCCGGTGTTTACGGCGATTAAGACTGTTGCCGATCGGCTCGAAGGATCGAACATTCGTGTCTCCGGTCAGGATTGCTCCACTGAAAAAGAAGAGGGTGCGCATACAGGTGAAGTGCTGGCGTCAATGCTGAAGGACGTGGGGGCGAGGTACGTAATTGTCGGCCATTCCGAGCGCCGGCAGTTCTACGCCGAGACAGACGTACAGGTGAACCGGAAGACGCATGCGGGTCTCGCGGCAGGCTTGACGGTGATTATGTGCGTCGGCGAAACGCTCGATCAGCGCGAGCAGGGAAGTGCGGAAAGCGTTGTGTCACAGCAGTTGACTGCGGGTTCCAGCGGGTTGACAGCCTCAGACCTCGACCGTATCATCGTCGCTTACGAGCCGGTCTGGGCCATTGGCACTGGACGCACAGCGACGCCGGAGCAAGCGCAGGAAATGCATGCGTTTATCCGGCGCGTTTTCGCGGAAAGGCACTCTCAGGCGGCGGGTGCGGCGTTAAGAATCCTCTACGGCGGTTCGGTCAAGCCCGACAACATCGTCGGCCTGATGAGTCAAGCGGACATCGATGGCGCGCTCGTTGGAGGCGCGAGTTTGAAAGCAGAGAGTTTTGCGGAGATTGTGAATTACAATCGGGTTTGACCTTTGTTCTTTGAGCTTTGTACTTTGAACTGATTCGGCATTGCGTCAAAAGAACAAAGTACAAAGTACCAAGCACAGTTTTTAGGAGTTTGTTTTGTTAACTTATATTCTCTACAGTCTTTTTGTTCTGGCTTGTATGGTCCTGATCGTGGTGATCCTGCTGCAACCAGGCAAGGCAGATGCTGGCGCGCTGTTTTCAAACACGTTATCGAGTACTGCATTCGGACCACGCGGCACGGCGAGTCTGCTCGCGAAGATCACGATCGGAGCCGCAGCCGCATTCTTTATAATCGCGCTAGCGTTAGGACTGCCGCTCCTGAGTGGCTCACGATCAGTTTTGCAATCAGAACCTGAGAGTGCGCCGACGGCAACTGCGACCCCGACTCCAGCACCAGCCGCATCACCGGCTGCGAGTCAGTAGTAGTGCTGTTTTGAAAACTAATCCGGCTATAATAGCCGCAGCCCTCTAAAACTCACTTCATGCCGAAGTGGCGGAACTGGCAGACGCGCACGTTTGAGGGGCGTGTGAGGCAACTCATGGGGGTTCGAGTCCCCCCTTCGGCACCAATTCAAAATTTAAGCATTGCGAATAAAGAACTTAGCGAAACGATCACACCAAGCCTGTCACAACTAAGGCACAGCACATTTTCGATATGGACAATTTAGCGGTCGCTACTTTTGCTCAGCGATTGTGCAGGCCTCTCGAGTTAATGATTAAGCCCTACTTTCAGCTTCTGCTTGGCTCGAAGAACAAAAATCGCATGTCAGGCGCGCAAGCTCGATGACGTCTCACATCTTCAAAGTCCAATACCTCCGATGCGAATTCATCGCTTGACTAGGCTCGACAAAGTCCTCAAAATCCCGACAGCATGACGAAGTGCCTGCCTAAGACCTTCCGTCAGGCCACCACATCCCGCAAACAGATCGATTGCTTTTGGCTACCAGTCCCCCCAGTCGTCCAAGGACGACGTGCTGAACCTTTTGAATGGGATAAAGAGAAGATGGGAAGGTCGCCGCACTTAAACCTAAACTGAGGCTCAGAAACCAATCGGAGATACGCTTCGTGAATATGAAGGTAGATGCGTAGTTAAGATTACGGACTCGGAGCTTAGCGGTTCCGCTTTGAATCACGCTTCTGCTTCATTTTCAACAATCTGTCTCGAACTTCAGAGTTTTCCGCGTGAATGATGCTCTTCTCATAAACCCGAATAGCGTCTATGACACTGTCGCGCAAAGAGTACACATCACCTAAGATCGCAAACCAATAGGCGAGACGTTGTAGGCCGTCTGAGTTTTCTCCCACGTTGCGTGACGCCTGATCGAAACTACTCTCGGCGCCATTCAGATCGTCTTTCCCGAAGCGAGCAATGCCATAGGTCAACGCCGGAGCAAACGCCTTCGGATCGAGGTCTACTGTGGTTTGTAATACACTTAGCGCTGATCCGAAGTCTTCACGTTTTACCAGCACGCTGCCGAGGCGGTAGAGCAGGCTCGGGTCGTTTGGCATGGCCTTGAGCGCCGTTCGTAACACGCGTTCGGCATCTTTATTATTCCCATGAGCTTCGTAGATCCTTGCAACAGCTAATAACTGCTCGTCATATGCGTACTCCTCGGCTACCCGAACATAGTCCAGCGCTTCGTCCGACCGGTCAAGGCGATAGAGAACGCGCGCAAGTCGGAGGTTTGCTTTGGACGAACGTGGTACAAACGTGAGAGCGCGGCGAAAGAAAACTTCAGCCTGGGCTAGACCGGTGTCCGCCATCTCAATCAACTGCTCGTACAAATCGTAGATCCTTTGATCATACGGTCTACCCGAACTTGCGAGACTTATAAGCTTCTCAACTTCAGTGGCTCTTGTGTAATCGCCGCTGGCGATCATTGATTCAAGCATGACGAACGCCAGACTCGAGTTAAGCTCGCTGTTGAGCCGTTCCAGGGTAAGAGCTTCGCGATATGCGAGTTCCGCCGCATTCCAGTTTTTCTCGTCAGCAAAGACGTTTCCGACTCCTTGAATACCGCGGTAGTCCCTTGGTCGCACCTTCTGTGCGGCTAGGTAGTGTTCTCGCGCAACCGCAAACTCGCCCTTTTTACGCGCACTGTTTCCTTTATCTAACGACTCTAGGAACTTTCTTAAATTATCAAGCGATGAGGATGTTTCGTTCCCATTTGGAGTCGCGGATGGAACTTTGCCTGCCGGCTCCGGTTCACGCTCCGGGCTCTTTGCACCTTTGTCTTTCGGGTCAGGTGATGGCCTCGTTACTGGCGGCCCGGTGATTCCAGCACTCCCTCCACTTATTGCTCCGGCTATGGAGCTTAATCCACCAAAACGACGGCCTAGGAGCCGACGTTCCTCAGATGACTGCGGATCAGCCGGTGAAAACGCCCGCGCCTGTCGCAATAGGTTATGCGGCTTAGTGTCATTGCCAGGCGGCGGAGCGCGGTAAGCGTGAAGAATGGGAAACCAATCGGGCAACTGTTTGTTAACTGCTTCCTCAGTATACGTACCGCAAAAGTAAAGTGTGACGCTACAATCCGCATCACACGTTATATGTTGCCCGGCGTTATACTGCCGCTTCACACTGCTCTCGGTGAGTGCCTGCCATGGCGCGTCAAAATTATCCCGTACATAACAAGTCTTAACTTTTTCCTTCTTCGATTTAGGCTTCTGTGTAGTCAGGCGTAGTCCCACGGCCGCTACCTTATGAGCGCAAGGAGCGGGGAGAAGGAGTCCTTCCTGCGCTCCCAACTCTCCACTCATCGCCATTAAACCGAGGATTACACAAGCCGTTTTCACCACAGGTTTCCGACCTTTCCTGAGTTTCGCTAAGACTTTCGTGAGTTTCGCTAAGACATGATCAACCAGATGTTCTGTCTTTGGATGGAATAAGAGGGCCAACGCCACGAGCAGAAAGTCCAGCCACAGAACACCGGCCCAGGTCACGAGTTTCCAGCCCGCAATTACCACCACGATCACGGCGACATACACAAAGAGCGCTTGCTTACCGGTCCACGAACGATCCGGCGAACGGCGCCGAATGTTCGCCATCGCAAGAATAATCAATCCAGCAATCAGGAAGTCGAGGCCTAACCTCACCCACCACTTAAATTCAAACAACGGTTCTTTGATCAAGGTATACGTCGCCGAAGCAAGCACCAAGCTCCCCGGTTCGTCGATTTGGCGGCCCGGAACAGGAACGTGGTCAGCTTGGGAAAGATCGCCAAGAATGATTAGCTTGTCGGAGTATCTGGTCGATTGTTTGATGGCTGCGGCAGTAACATCGGCTCCTGCGGCCTCGGCGGCAAGTCTTATTTGGTCTAGTTTGCTGTAATTGACGAGCGTATCCTGGTACGTCAGCTTTGTCTCGTCATCGATCGGTTTTTCATGCTGAATGGAGTCGTCCTCATCGTCGGCATGAGTATCGACTGCCCACTCAATCCACGGATTCGCGCGCGGTAAGTGTTTGCGATATTCGAGCGCTAAGGCGTAATTCAAACTTTTCAGTTTTTCCCCGGACCTTGAACTCTTAACCCACAGCGGGATGTGACTCGTATCGTTCTTATCGGCCGCAGCAACAACCGCCAAATCCTTATACTTTTCATTTCCAAGCCATGCTTCGGGAGGCGCCGACTTGGTCTCCGCCACCGCTAAAAACATAGGCACCTTTCGAGCCCGCGTGATGTGGAGACAGAAATCGAAGAATTGTTCGTCGTCGGCCGGCGCTGAGTAACTTACACCTCGTGGAGAAAAGTTTACGTCGACTGCGATCGCCCGCGGACGTGGCTCGAGGTCGGCCAATGCTCCTATGATCTCTTGTAGCTGTTTTCGGGGCGTCGGCTCTCCACGTTTACCCCCCGGCAGAGTGGAGATATCCAGTACGACGACGGGATTATCGAGGTCAATCGATGAGAGTGAGCCTTGCAGCTTTCCGAACACCCATAGCTGGTTTTCCTTTCCCCAGCTCGTGTGCTCGACGATCAACTTCAAACCGACGAGTACGGCTGTAGCCAACACTCCGATGGCAACATAACGCAGCCACACCGTTCGGCGCGGTTCCTTTTTGGGGACTTCTGTATTCATGAGGAATCACAAGCCTCACTTTCTCATGTAAAAAGCGGCTAAGATATTTCACCGTGATCGCGCTGAACTCGCTTCTTCACGAGAAGACTCTTTCTTTAGACGCTTTCATGGCTGGATTTGGGCAAGTTTGCAAGGAAGCAGAGGCTGCCGGGAAATTCAGCTTGATAACAACGTGCGGAACATATTCCCGTTGGGCTGGAAAGTCAACTGGATTTGAAGGCCTGTTCGTGGCTGCTATTCCGTGTTTGGCTGAACGCGTGAGATGTCTGGGATGGAAACGCTGGCGTTCGTTCAAGCGGTGACAGAAGGTTAACTCGTTGAGAAGCATGATTGATCCCTCTAGCGTTCGGTTAAAAATGGATAATTCCTCCATAGACTTGCACTGGGTCAGCGAAATGCGCCCGCCACTCTCACCAACTGCGATGTACGCTAGCTTGCGGCGCAGAGTCTGAGTTGATGGATAAACTGGTTTTGAGTCGTGCGGTTGGGATGTAGCTTGAATCGTAATTTTTCAATAAGTCCTGGATTTGTTTTCTGCGAGAGAGAGTGAGGGCCTGTCACAACTAAGGCACAGCAGAAAGCGGAGAATGCAAACGGTGCAGGTAATGCGGAAGCAAAAACAGCGATTTTATTGGGGTTTTGCGAAAGTAGTAAAAACTTAGTAAAACAAAGGGGTTCGAGTCACCCCTTCGGCACCAAGTCCTTTAGCTATACGTCAGATTGGAGTCAATTAATAATTATTAGTGAGGATCAGAGCGACGCCGACTCTCGGCCACCTATCCCAAGCAGTGCCTCATCGTTGCTGAGTAACTCACTTGCTCAGAAACACCTTGAGGTACAAATTTCGGCTCACACCCAAGGGAAGCTTGTAAGACAGTCTCATAGGGGGTTGGAGTATGGACCGCTGACGTGAAGAATCGTGACTGTCCTTCCTCTAACCGTGAAGAGGACACGATAACGTCCGACGATCAAATGCCGGATGGAAACACCCAGTTGTTCGCTCTCCGGCGCGAGAGGACAGGCCAATGACAATGATGTGAGTTGTTTTCTAATAGCGCGCCGTAGTTTCCGCACCCACAGTTTCGCGTTTTCTTCTCCCCACGCTCGACAACCCCATTTGAAGGATGATTCGATGTCCGACTCGGCATCTGGATGGAGGATGACCTTATACCTTTTCATCAATCTTCGACTGGAATGTTATTCTTGGCGAAGAATTCATTGAAAAAGTCTTCCGCTGGTCGTCCTTTCTTACGGCTTCTTGACGCGAGGCGCTGACGCAGGATCTCGACAACCTCCGACCGCTCTTTAAGCTCAAGTAGTTTTTGATAACTTTCGGCATCCTGGACTACCACTGCCGCTTTGCCGTTAACAGTCAGAACAACCGGCTCTTTAGTTTTCTTCATTTGGCGCATCACTTTGTTGCTATCGCGCTTGAAGGTCGACAGGCTCATTATGTCCCTAGCAAGTTTCATGTGTTTTAGATCCTAAGTAGATAAATTTGCACTCAATTTTACTACCATCAATCTATTATGCGCTAATGTACCGGTCAAAGCTGACTCTGTCATCGGCACTTTCCAGACCGAGCAAGTCTCGCTCAATGAATTCTTGCGTCGCGTCAGCATATCTGTTAACTCGCGATCTGCATCTCAAACAGACCGCAGCAGACCTACTGCGCAAGTGAACTACTAAACAGAACGGGGAGCGATCGCGACTGCATTCAATCCACAAAGTCATACCGGCGATAGACACAACACTCATGGTGGGCCATTCAATACAGACTCAGCAACGGCTTGACGCATTGAATGCGGTGGCGATCGCTCACGTAACGGATCAACGATGGCAGGCGGTGGTCGAGCAAATCACGGTGTGGGAGAAAGCGTGAAAACTACTACTAGCAAAGAAGTCGAAATCGTTGCCAAAGACTCTTTCATGAACCGTTTTCTCGGAGCCATTGAGAGGGCCGGGAACATCCTCCCCCACCCGGCTACATTGTTCGTTATTCTCGCCGTGCTCATCGTTATCCTTTCGGCCGTCACCGCGTGGATGGGCGTATCGGTTGTGCATCCGGGCACGAAAGAGGTCGTTCGCGCAGAGAGTCTCCTGACTATCGCGGGTCTGCACCGCATTTTGACTTCGCTGGTGACGAACTTCACGGGGTTCGCGCCGTTGGGGACAGTCCTGGTGGCGATGCTCGGCCTTGCCGTGGCCGAAGGGAGCGGGCTCATCTCGGCGGCACTGCGCGCCGTGGTGCTATCGGCCCCGCGTCGCCTGCTCACGATGGTGGTCGTCTTCGCGGGTGTGTTATCGCATATGGCCAGCGACATAGGCTACGTGCTGGTGATCCCCCTGGGAGCGATGATCTTCCTCGCCGTGGGGCGACACCCTCTAGCGGGACTGGCGGCGGCGTTCGCGGGGGTGTCCGGCGGCTTCTGCGCAAACTTCCTTCTGGGGCCGACCGATCCTCTGCTCGCGGGAATAACGCAAGAGGCGGCGCGCATCCTCGACAAGCCTTACGTCGTCACAGCGGCCGCCAATTATTACTTCGCGGCCGCCTCGGCCTTCCTCATCGTGCTGGCTGGAACGTTCATCACGGAACGGGTCGTTGTGCCGCGGCTCGGCGAGTACCGTGGCGATGAGAAGCCGGAGGAGCTTAAGGAGCTGAGCGCGGCGGAGAAGCGCGGGCTGCGATGCGCGCTCGTCATGGTGCTTGTGCTGATCGGGGTCATCTTGTGGGGACTTGTGCCCGCCGGCGGTTTCTTGCGCAATCTCCAGACGGGAGGCGTCCTGGATTCGCCTTTCCTGAGAGGCATCGTAGCGATCATCTTCTTCGGCGGCACGTTGGTGGGGCTGGCCTACGGCATCGCCGCAGGCACGATTCGCAACGACTCTGACGTAATGAAAGCAATGGAGAAAGCGATGGCGACAATGGCGCTATACCTGGTGCTCGCTTTCTTCGCCTCGCAGTTCGTGGCCTTCTTCAACTGGACACACCTCGGTGTAATTACAGCCGTCAAGGGGGCCGAGCTCTTACGTTCTTCAGGTATCGGCGGCGTTCCGCTCATCATCTGTTTCATCATGATCACGGTGCTGCTAGACCTTGTGTTGGGAAGCGCCTCGGCGAAGTGGGCGGTGATGGCCCCGGTCTTCGTCCCGATGTTTATGCTCCTCGGCTACTCGCCGGAGTTGACGCAGGCGGGTTACCGCATCGGCGACTCTGTCGCCAACATCATCACGCCCCTGATGTCGTACTTCCCGCTCGTTGTTGCTTTTGCGCAGCGATACGACAAGAAGGCTGGGATTGGGACCGTCATGGCGACAATGTTGCCTTACTCAGTGACTTTTTTCTTTCTCTGGACGCTGCTCTTAATCGTCTGGTATCTGTTGGGCCTGCCATTAGGCCCGGGCGCGGACATCTATTACACGCCGGCAACTCCATCCCCTTAAATCGGATATGGGCCCATACTTCTGCAAGTTCAGTAAATCTGCCCGACTTTAACTTACTGCGCGGGACGCTGGTTTCCACTGACATGCAGGCAGGTCTTACTCGCCAACAAACGAACCATCGTTCCGCATGATGAAATCGTCACTCAACGGAAAAAACGCGCGCCATCCGCCATCATCGATTGAACCCATCAATCGCAGGTCCTTGCCGGGCTCGTGGTCCCATACAGCTTCGAACTCGAGTCCGTATTTAGTTCCCGAATCCCCTATAACCGTGAAGGTTTCGGGTTGATTGATGATTTGAGTCAATTCCGAGTGCGACCTCTTTCGGTATTGCTCAAGCTGCTCCGTCAGTATTCTCTTTGCTTCAGTCTTGTCCATTACCATTCGCCTGAAATAATTTCCTCAAACTTTTTCGCTGTGCGATCCTCCATCCAGTGAATTGCTACTTGTGCTTCTTCCCCCCACTGCTGGTCCAATTGCTCCATCTCCTGTTTGCGAGAAGTGGCGTTGAATGGGATCGACGGATTTTTCGAATACATGGAAACAGACGGGTGACTCACAATTGCATCGAGCTGCTGCTCGCTCACGTCAAACCCGCCCGCCTTCGCAATCCGAGTTAATGTCTGTAACGGACGATCAGCTACATCATCGCCATTAAGCACAAGGACGCGCTCGGAATTATCGCTTGAGCATAAACTTTGCGATTGCAAGTGGTTCGCCAACCACATGCAGCAGGCAGCCTGGGCATCACTTAAACCTGCGACGTCCAGATCGTGAAATACCTCCGCGAATTCGTGGCGTTGGCTCATCTGATTAACCCGGCGTCGCACCCATTCCCGCCTGAATTCTTCCTTGAGAACCGATAGCACAAAGCGCCGGACCGGAGTAGACAGAAATGTGATCGTGATTTCAGGATCTTGAAGCAGCCGATTTCCCAGGACGTTGCATGCCTCGTGAACCTTAATGACCGGTCTCTCGCTCTCTGAATATGTTCGCGAAAGCAGTTTCACGGAAACCGCAAATAAGTCTTCCCATCGTGAAACTGATCCCGGCTCGACGGTCGCCAATTGGGTCAACATACTGGGCTCTTTCAAAACAAAGCAGTCGGGAAAAAGCTCGAAGTAGCGGGCCAGCAGTGTCGAACAACAAAACGCTGTATTAAGAACGTAGTGAACTCGTCGTGACTTCGCACCATTACTCACGCTCGCACGAAGCACATCATCGAGTTTAACTTTTTGAATAGGATCGCCAAGATGTTGTGTGCGCACATCCAAAAAGACAGAGTTGCGATAGCTCTCCTGCGACATGTGAAGGAAGTGTAGAGCGTTGGTTTCAAAGTCCACCCACTGCGGATACCACTCAGGTGAGTGAAAGAGTGTTGTGAGTTTATCCATGGAACAGGACCCGGATTATACGACTCAGTGAAGTGCATACACCATCCCATCGGTGCTGCCAAAATAGACTCCATTATCAACAACTGGCGAAGACCAAATCGCGCCCACCGAGAACACGCGGTAAAACGCAAGCACCATGTCCTGGTAATCACCAAAATAACGTGCATAGATCGCCTCGTTGTTCAAACCGCCATCCGGTTTCAGCATCTTCAACGGGTCCCGCTTCGATCCTTCGGTTTGAAAGTCCCACAACTGTTTACCCGACTTCGCATCAACCGCCAGCAACCGCCCATTCGATACGCCGAAGTAGACCATATCGCCGGCAAGCGCAGGTGATGAGAACACGGCGCCTTTGGCATCGAGGGTAAATTTCAAGCGCCCCGTTTTCGCATCAAGCGCGAAGAAGCGGTAGCCATCCGACGTGCCGGCGTAGACCACGCCACCTCGAATTGCCGGCGTACTATTGACCCACCCTTTATTCGTCGGATAGTCCCAACGTTTTCGACCCGTCGCAGCATCGACTGCATAGAGATGTCCATCGCGACAGCCAACAAAAACAGTTCCATCGGCGACCGCCGGAGAAGATTGAAACCCCTGTTGATTGCGGATGTACGTATCCTCACCGGTTTTGAAGCGCCATTTCTCCTGGCCCGTCTCCGCATCAAACGCGTAAAGATAGCTGTCCCAGCTACCGATGTAGACGGTATGGTTCGCAATTGCCGGGGAGGCATGGACGATGTCACCGGTGGCAAACTTCCATTGCAGAATTCCAGTGACAGCATCTACACAGTAAAC
>DATEIS010000188.1:0-9145 GCA_035278765.1 Pyrinomonadaceae bacterium
CGCGTGATCGTTTCAGTGCACTCACTGATTACAGCCGCGACGCGTTTTTCGTCCACGCGATCGTCAAGCCCGTTACTCGATCCGTTGCCGTTGGTTGTTCTTCTGTAACTCTTCGCAATTCGTTCGGCAGAAAGCTGAATCGGAGTGAGCGGATTCTTGATTTCGTGGGCCATGCGCTTTGCAACTTCGCTCCACGCCGCGGCGCGTTGCGCCGCCAGTAACTCCGAAAGATCCTCGATAACCAGCACCACTCCTCGTCGCGGCCCTTTCGAATCGCGCAAAGCTGTGGCCGTCATCGCTACCGGCAACGGCCCGTTTCCATTCGCAGCACCGGCGAGTTGCGTTTGCTCGGTTGCGTGTCCAGTCCGCCGAGCGCGGCGCAGAAGTCGATCTACAACGAGCCAATCCTCACTGCCGATCAAGTCAGTCAGTTTTGGATTTTCTTCGGTTTTATCGACGAGGGCTAACATACGTGCTGCTGACGCATTCAACGTCGTAACACAATCGTTCTCGTCGATCGAAACCACACCGGTCGATAACGACTGCAACACCGTCTCGATGTAATTGCGCCGTTCGCGCAGCGCCATGTTCTTATCACGCAACTCCGCAGCACCGGCTTCGATGCGACTGCGATTCTCTTCGAGCTGCGTGGTCATCTGGTTGAACGATTCTGCCAGTAGTGCCAGCTCATCATCCGCAATCGTTGTGACGCGATGTTTCAGATTGCCACGCGCGATCTCATTTGACGCCTCGGCGAGGGCCTTGATCGGTGTTGCGATACCGCGGGCCAAATAGATCGCCACCCAACTCGAAACGAAGAGCAGGATGAGCGTCATCAACCCGAGTGTTGAAAGACCCAATAGACGTACGCGACGCTGCTTTCGCACCAGATCCTGGTAGCCGCGTTCGGATGCCGTCACGAGATCCGTGAGGTCATTGGCCGCACGCTTCTGCGGCGCGATGACCAGCAATTCGGAGTGATTTAAAGGAACAGCGAGCGCATCGAAGTCTTTGCCGTCCGCAAGCGTAGCGCTAGCGGGGCCACGAGACTTACGCGCTTCGCTGAAGAGCTTGTCGAGTTCTTCCGCGTCAGCCGGCGAAAGATTCGCGCGACTATGACTCGAAACGGCGCCGTCACTTCCGACCACCTCGATGCCAACGAGCTGTCCTGAAGCCACGACCTGGTCCATCGTGACTCGCCGCTGATCCGGGGTCTGCTGGTTCAACAGCATCACAAGCAACGACGCCGTATCTCGCAATGTTTGATCCTGGCTGGAGAGCGTCAGCCGCTTAACTTCGGTAGCCTGCTGCACGATCTCATCCGGAAATGGATTGAACCACTTCTCGAGCGATCGATTCAGAAACAAGTAGGAAAAAACAGCCATCGCCGTGATCGGCAGGAAGCTGATCGAGATGAAATAGACCAGCAGTCGCGTTTTGACTTTCGAACCGAGTTGCCGTTCCTTGCGTTCGCGACGCAGCTTCAGAAGATTGCGAACGAAGATAAATAAGAAGACGACGAAGGCAACAAAGTTGAGTGTCGATAAGGCGTACAGGACGAGCGCGTCCGAGGCGGTGTCAGGCCGAACAACGGTCCAGAGCCAGAGCTGTTGCGAGACGATATTCGCGAGCAACAACAACACGGTGCCGCCTAAAACCCACAGCAAAATGCGGCGCCGGCGACGAATTCGTTCCCGGCGCTCCGGGGTCATGTTCTCGCGATTGTCAGTCATGAACTGGTCAAAAGTTTAGCACACGCCCCTGATCGGCGTTATTTGCGGCCTATCTGCTAGAATGCCGCACCAACATGCCGAAAATTTTTGTCAACGAAGTTGGCCGGCTCCGCAGTGGGTGGCGACTCCTCATTTACTTCCTGCCACTCTTATTTTTCACGATCGTTTGGGGGGTCATCCTCCGGCTGATAATCCAATTAGTAAACGGCTTCGTACTCAAAATCCCTTATGAGGGATATGTTTTTGAAATGGTCTTCAGGACCGGGTTGATAGTGCTCGCGCTGGTCCTTGGCTACCTCTGCGCCAGGGGGTTGGAAGATTTACCCTGGCGATCCCTCGGACTGACATTTCACTCAGGGTGGTTCAGAGATCTAGTTATCGGATTTGCACTCGGGTTTGTCGCGCTTGCGATCGGCGTTGCAATAGCCTTTAAAGGACTTAGCTTTTCACTTAACCGAGACGGTTGGCGCGCCATAGCCATCTCGATGATTTCATCAGCCGTGTTCCTGTTCGTGGGCGCGCTGGCAGAGGAAGCGATGTTCAGAGGTTACGGGCTGCAAACTCTATCCCGTGCAAAGCTCGCGTGGCTGGGAGTGCTGCTGACGTCGGTTCCATTTGGAATCGTTCATCTGGATAACCCGAACGTCATTCCGGCAGTCACCTTTACTAATACCGCGATCGCCGGGGTGTGGCTGGCAGTTGCGTACTTGCGGACTCGAAGTCTCTGGTTAGCACAGGGCGTTCACTGGGCATGGAATTGGGCGTTGGGTTGGTTTTTTGGACTCCCGATCAGCGGCCTCCATCTCGTTTCCCACCCTCTCTTGCGGGCGGAAGACACGGGACCGCAGTGGCTCACAGGCGGTGCCTATGGCATCGAGGGTGGCGTGGCCTGCACGATTGCGGTGATTCTGGTGACGCTTTTTCTTTGGCGTACGTCTCTAGTTTCGGCTACTCCGGAACTGCTGAAATTGACTTCGGAAGAAAACCCAGCCGCCACCGGACCCGTACTAACCCTTCGTACCGTTGACGATCAAGCGTAAAACGCTCTTTGCCTCTAACTTATCTTGGACGAAGTCAGTACCGTAACGCGGTAGCGTCGGGTTAGTTTTGGCGGCGAGTACGTGATTCGACATCCGACCCGACGCTACCGCGTTACGGTACTGACTTCGTCCAAGTTTGGCGCCTGATCGTTAAGGCAAGCCATAAACGCGTCTGTTAACAGTCTTCATTACTCTCCCGTCTTAATCGGTGTTGTTGGACAAAAGGTCTACGGTCTTTGGATCTGGGTCTTTGGAATTCGCGACCGCTCTCTCGGGACACCACCGGTTCAGAGCCAAAGACCGAGACCAGTTACAACGATTGAGACAGCACGATGTACGCCACCGCCGACATGCTTCTAACCAGTTCTCAAGCACCCGCCGCCGAGCAAACACACGAGACGGCGATTGAAGTGGTGCTGGTTAAAGCCGTGTTGGAAGGCGACCGCGATGGCTTTACGCAGCTTTATGATCTTTATGCACCCCTGGTGCATGGCATCCTGCTGGCTCGTGTGCCGCGAGCTGAAGTTGACGATCTCGTCCAGGACATCTTTCTCCACGCTTACAAAAAGCTTCACACATTGCGCGACAGCTCGTCGTTCGGGCCGTGGATCGCAATGATAGCCCGCAATCGCGCGGTGGATTTTTATCGCCGGTCGCGTGAGACGGTGGAGATCAACGATGAACTGCGCGGCAGCAATACACAGGATTCGAGAGCCACAGAGATCCTGGAACTGATCCGCAATCTCCCCGAAGCTTACCGCGAAACGTTAGTGCTGCGACTGGTCGAGGGCATGACCGGCCCCGAAATCGCAGCCCGCACAGGTCTCACTGCGGCATCCGTGCGAGTGAACCTGCATCGCGGCATGAAGCTGCTGCGTGAGCAGCTCGGATTTATGGAGGGCTTATGAACGACGATTATTTGTGGGACAAGACAGGCGAGCCGGATCCGCAGGTTCAACAACTGGAAGAGATCCTGGGCACCTTGCGTTACCAACCAAAGCCGCTGGAGATTCCAGACGAACTGCCGTTGCCGGCTCGACGAACGAACTTTCCATGGCTCGCCGTAGCTGCGGGAGTGTTGTTAGCGATACTCGCCGGAGGTCTTTGGGTTAAAACACGCTCGGGTGGCGATGCGCCGCCGGTGCGACAAGCTGTGGGTTCGCCGTCGCCCGCTGTTGAAGAAAAGTTACCTGTTGTGACGGAGTCCAAGACTCCGGAGCAGAAACCTGACCATCGCAAACAGGTCATCGCAATCAACAGACATCGACCGAAGGTTTCAACACCAGTTCTTTCAAAACAAGAACGCGAGGAAGCGCTTATGGCAAAA
This sequence comes from Pyrinomonadaceae bacterium, assembly GCA_035278765.1. Classification (GTDB taxonomy): domain Bacteria; phylum Acidobacteriota; class Blastocatellia; order Pyrinomonadales; family Pyrinomonadaceae; genus PSRF01. The sequence continues at coordinate 4,101 of DATEIS010000188.1, forward strand.
GAACAAGTGATGCTTGCCTTGCGAGTCACCACTGAAAAGTTGAGCCTGGTCCATAAGAAGACTCAAAACACAAATCCTGCGAATCAAATCAAGAATCAACATCGCGTAGGATGAACGGAGCAATCATGAAATCATCATTTAAGACAACCCTTATTGCCCTGCTACTGATCATCGGGTCGGCCTTCGTTGCAAGAGCCCAGGACTCACGAATTCAGCTCGGCAGTCTCGATCGTCTCGCGTCGAAAGCGAGCCAGACCGTCGACGTCAATGTCGACGAACGATTGATGAAGCTCGCGGCGAGGCTATTCTCGGACAAAGACGAAGACGAACGAGAGATCAAGAAATTGATCGCGGGTCTGAAAGGCATCTACGTCAAGAGCTTCGAGTTTGAGGCTGACGGACAGTTTGTCGCGGCCGATCTGGAACCGATTCGCACTCAGCTTACCGGAGCCGGGTGGACAAAGATGGTAAACGTCCGCAGCAAGAGAGAAGGAACTGTTGAGGTTTACCTGCAGTTCGCCGGCGAGATGGTTAATGGTCTCGCAGTGCTGCACACCGACGACAAAGAGCTCACCGTCGTGAACATTGTTGGACCAGTGGATCTCGACAAACTTGCCCAACTCGAAGGACAGATGGGTATCCCTGACTTGGGAATCGAGTCGCCAAAGTCGAAGAAAAAGAACAACGAGCAGTGAGGTGTGCGATGAAAAAGATTACTACCAAAATCTTCATCGCGTTGATGTGCTTCACATTTGTGCCCGGCGTACAGGCAAAAGGCGACGACTTCAACTCAGTCGTGAAGATGATTGAAGACTTCTACCGTGTGAAGCATGTTGGAATTCCGTTTCTCGCGAAGGCCGGAATGAAAGTGGCTACGACTGCGGCTCGCATCAAAGGCGGCACCGCCAGACGTCTGGCAGAGGCAGGCAGCATCAAGCTCGCAGTGTTTGAAAACCAGGAATTTAACGGCGATTTCGCGAAGTTTCGCAGTTCATTGAACCAGGCCCTAAACGTCACCTGGATGCCGTTAGTTCAAACACTTTCTGCCGCAGGCGAAGAACAGACGTATATTTTTCTCCGGGACGATGGTAACAAGACCAAGGTCCTCGTGATCACGATTGACGAACGCGACGCGACCGTGGTCCAGGTAACGCTCTCTCCAAAGAATCTCGCTCTCCTCTTGAAAGATCCGGAAAGCACAGGCAAATCCATCACTGAAGAAGCAACACTCATCGATCAGGAGTAGATCATGCACAGAATCCTTTTTCTACTTTTCATCCTCGCTGCGCTGGCGTCGTTCCCTGTTCGCGCACAGGAAGTTGAAGACACCATCAAGATCAAAACGCGCGTCGTGTTTCTGGACGCGCTCGTGAAAGATAAGAAGACCAATCTCCCGATCTCCGATCTGGCGACTACGAATTTTGAAGTCCTCGACGATGGCAAGCCGCGCAACATCACGTATTTCACGCGCGAAGGTCAGGCACGAAAACCGCTTGCATTGATTCTGATCCTGGATCTGCGCGAAGACGGCGCCGGCAGGTTTATGAAGCGTCCTGAGATTCTGAAGTCGATGGAAGATGAGCTAGCGAAGCTCCCGCCGGGTGATGAAGTCGCGATCATGGCGATGGATATGAATGAGGACGAAGAGAGATTCTGGTTGACTGAGTTCACCAACGACCGCGCGAAGCTTGCCGCGGCGCTAGCTCGAGTGCCGGCGCTATGCGTGGAGCATGAAGGTCCGCCACCTGAAGGTGTGGTGCCAACGCATCAGAAAACTCAGGACACAGCTACCCAAAGTGAAGGTAAACCCGACGACATTATCGAAACCGAGACGATTCGTGGACGTAACGGTGCGACCTTAACACGTAAAACTCGCCGTGATGGCAGCGTAAATGTGACGCGCACAAACAAGGATGGCAATGTCACGATCGAGATGGGCGACATTTACGACATGGCTGCGGCGGTTAAAGATGCGACGCGAAAGGCGGCTGAGACAAGACCAAACTCACAGACGTCGATCGTGTGGATATCGGATGGCATCGCGCCGATTTTCTTCGAGGATCGCGATGCTACGGAACAGATCCTCATCCGCGACAATGTGATCTTCAACTCGTTGACGGTGGAGATGCGCACCTTGTTCAAGTTTTTGGTGCCTGTAGCTAAGCCGGTTGCTGGTTGGATGGGACTGAGTCTGTACGGCAGCGCCAAACATCTCGCGCAGAGATCTGGCGGCGAGGCAGTCAAGGTTGGCCGTGTGAAAGACTACGGTGCTGGCTTGTCGCGAATTATCGGAAACTTAACGGCACGCTACAGCCTCGGTTTCGCGCTGGCTGAGGATGAAGTCGACGACGGCCGCATGCACAACCTCGAAGTTCGTGTAAAAGCGCAGGATCAAAAAGGCAAGAATCGAAAACTGCAGGTGAGTTCACGGCAGGGTTATTACATGTCGTCGACAATACCAAAGGAAGCCGTTTCACAGAATTAACAGGATTAGCAGGATTAACAAGATGAATCCTGTAAATCTTGTTAATCCTGTAATCATGTGAAGCTGACCGTGTCGCCGCGCTTGGCATTGAGCATTTTAGCCGCCGACCCGCCATTCATTGAAATTTCAAGAAACCCGGCACTCCCCCAAATCGCAAAGAGTTCGTCTGCCTGTCCTTCACCATAGAAGTTTCGTACTCCCCCTATCGTCCTCCCATTGATCGACAGACTCTTTCCGGCAAATGCCTTTCGAGTAATGTTCGTCACACAATTACCAAAGTGATCGATATGTATGATCCGGAACGGCGTTTCAAGCGAAAGTCCTCGAACCGCATCATTAATCTCAGGCCCAAACTGCTCCGGCGGCACACCCGTTGAAAGCGCTGCCGCAACTGGCGCAAAGATATCGCGTCCGTGGAAGGTCGAACTCGGGTGGGGTCTAAAGTATTTCTCCGCAGTGATGTGGAAGGTTTGATGTGAAGGCTCGCGATGGTAGATGTAACTAAACAGGCCGTTGTCTGGTCCAACGAACAATTGGTCGTTGGCAGCGACGATGATCGGCCTGCGCGTTGAGCCAACACCCGGATCGACAACCGCGAGGTGAATCGTCCCGGGAGGAAATGTTTTGTAGGCGGCGAGCAACGTGAACGCACCGCCTTCGATATCCTGCACGGGGATCTCATGCGTGATATCTATGATGGTGACGTTCGGATTAACAGAAAGAATCGCACCTTTGACAGCGCCTACGAAATAGTCCGCCGTACCGAAGTCGGTGAGCAAAGTACACAGACGGTTCACAGAACGCTCGTGTCGGTTGATGTGCGAATCTTCAGATGCTGGCCTTGTTCGAGTCGGATATCTTTGCCACGTTGGGTCATCACACCGGCTGCGCCTGCACCGCCGCCGATGATCGCTCCGATCGCAGCGCCCTTACCGCCGCCGGCGATGGCGCCGATAATGGCTCCGATACCCGATGCGGCGCCGACTTTCGCTGCATCGTCTTTCGTCGAATCATTTCCCTTTACACCACCTTCAGGGTCGATTGACGGGTCGTCCCCGCGCATTGGACCGATTTCAATAAGCTCAGCGTGAAGCGTCGCAGTCCGATTATCGGTTGAACGAATCTGATCAAACGCTAATTGCAGCTCGGCCACGCCCTTAACTTTTCCGGGCCGCTTGAGCTGCGCAATTCGTCCTTCGACGATGTAACCGGCATATTGAGCGGGCTCAATAACGCGCGCCTGTATCCGGTCGCCTCGCTGGCTGATGTCAGTCGAAACGGCATTCATCAGTTCGAGATTCAAAATCGTGTTGCGCGGAATTGCGAGTGAACCATTCGAAGCTGGCGTGGTATCGATATCGGTCTCTGCCTGACTATTACCGGACGGATTGTTAACTTCGACTGGAATGTTGCCGGGGTTCTGCCGTCTACGTAGTCCAGTCGGAAGCGATGAATTGAACTGCTTACCGTCAAACCCTGCCGTATAACCGGCCTCGAAACCCTGCTGGTAACCGTCGCGATAATCCTCGATCGGTCCCCAGGCTTCGTTAAAGGAACGATCTGCTTTTTGATAATCCTCTTTGTTCGTATAGTTACGGGCGGCGTTATTGGAAACGTCTTTGAATCCTGCCGTGTAGCCGTCCGAATAACCTGTTCGATAACCGCGTTCCAGCGCCGTTGTACCCTGCGCGCCTGCGGGAACCATTGCAAGCAAACCAGTAATGGCAATGCTCAATAAAACTACCAGGGGAAGCTTGAGATAATTCATATTCTGTCCTTCCGAAGAATTTACGACTGCGGGAACAGCCGTAGCGTCTTTGGGAGAGCCAACCTCGCAACGCGTGAATGCTACCACTAATTGGCCCCAATTTGTGCTTTTTGTGGCTCTTTGTGGCAAACTGCGATTCAGATGCCAGAGGAGTTGAATTTGATGCCATCACGCCGAGTTTATCTCGATAACAGCGCCACTACGCCGGTCGATCCACGGGTGGCGGCGGCAATGGCCCGCGCGGTCGTGGAGACGTTTGGCAATGCGTCGAGCGTCCATGGCTTCGGGCAACAGGCGCGCGCTGCGATTGACCGGGCCCGACGCGAGGTCGCCGGACTGATCGGCGCGAGGCAGAATGAGATCGTCTTCACCTCCGGTGGCACCGAGTCGAACAATCTCGCGATTCGAGGTGTTTGTGAGGCCGCAGCCGTTCATGGCCGGCACATCATCACTTCGTCGATTGAGCATCCGTCCGTCGCCGGTGTTTGTGCGGAACTGGAGAAACGAGGTTGGGAAGTTACTCGTCTGGCTGTCTATGGAAACGGCATTGTAAGAATCGAAGACGTAGCGGCGTCGCTTCGACCTGACACCGTCCTTATTACAGTGATGTTGGCGAACAATGAAATCGGGACGATTCAACCGGTCAGTGATATCGGCTCGCTCGTTCGCGAAAAGCGAGCGACCGGTCAAAAACATCTGTGGCTACATACCGATGCAGTCCAAGCGGCGGGACGACTGCGTTTGAATGTCGAGGATCTTGGTTGCGATCTGCTCACGATGTCGGGGCACAAG
>DATEIS010000189.1:0-11939 GCA_035278765.1 Pyrinomonadaceae bacterium
GTCGAGTGTTTGTCTGCTTTTGGCTTGGGAATGTCTGAGAAATCTAGAATGTTGCCGGAGTTGAGCATGGCTTCGGTCAGCGCCTGCTGCTCCGCCTGGTCCATGCCGTTGAGGTAGATGGCCATAAGAAGCGCGCTGACCTGGTAGTCAGCAATGCGGCCGCTGGTTACGCCTGCGATGAAGAACTCGATCTCTTCACGCGATAGACTGCGCCCATCTCGCTTTTTCCTTATGACGTCCTGTGGTCTCAAGCTGCTTTTTTCCTCAGTTGCTCTCCATAAGCACAGCGGCCTGAGCGGTCACAGCTAACCCCTGCCCCACCGCATCGACGCCCTCGCCCGTCTTTGCCTTTACACTGACACACGCAGCGTCAATCCCCAAAATCCCGGCGATATTCTCGCGCATGGTATCGACGTAAGTTCTGAGTTTTGGCTTTTCGAGCAAGATTGTCGAGTCAACATTAACCACGTGGAGACTGCGTTCACGTGCCAACCACATTACACGCGAAAGTAGTTCAAGACTACTCGCGCCACTCCACTGTGGATCCTTATCCGGAAAATGAACGCCAATATCACCTTCGCAGAGTGCGCCGAGAATAGCATCTGCGATGGCGTGTGAAAGCGCGTCGGCATCCGAGTGACCTTCGGCGCCTCGGTCTGAAGCGATGCGCACACCGCCAAGAATCAGCTCCCGCCCCTCAACGAGCCGATGAGTATCAGTCCCTATTCCGATCCGTATCATCAAAGATTGCCTCGGCAATAGCGAGATCCTCAGCCGTCGTAATCTTAATATTCCTCGGGCTGCCCTCAACAATGCTCACGGGAATGCCAAGCTTCTCTACCAACACGCTCTCATCCGTCAGCGAAGGATCCGCAACATCGGCGGCCTGATATGCCCGCCGCAGCACGTCATAACGAAAACACTGCGGCGTCAAAGCTCGTCGTAATCCGGCACGGTCCAGGGTCTGCACGATTCGCTGATCGTTAACCTGCTTGATCGTGTCGGTAACCGACGCCACAAGAATCGCAGCACCACCAGCATGCGCTGCCGCGATTGTGGCGTCGATCTCCTCGACAGTCACAAACGGACGAACACCATCGTGCACGACAACGATCTCAGCGGTCGCCGATCTGATCGACATCAACCCGCGCTGCACCGATTCGGCACGAGTAGCGCCGCCTGGAACCACCCGCGCGACTTTCCGCAATCCGTATTTTCCTGCAGCCGAAACGAAGCCCGCAGACTCTTCCGCGGGCAGGACCACAATTACCTCATGGATATTGCCACACTGCTCGAACGTTTTGAGCGTGTGAAAAAGTATCGGCGTTCCTGCAAGGAGCAGAAACTGCTTCGGCCGATCGCTCGCCATCCGGGTGCCAGCGCCGGCGGCGGCAATAATCGCGATGTTCATGAAGAGAGTTAGGAATTCGTGACGGCGGAGTTAGGTCTCCGTGATCGGCTCGCTCTCCGATATGCGCACTGGCGCCGGAGTATTACGCGAATCACGCGCCTGGCGCCGCGATGCACCGTTGGTACGATGAATATCGCTGTGTCCGCCATTTTCCGCTTCTTCCCAGAGACGGCCGAAGATCATCTTGCCGGCAGTTGTTTGCAACACGCTCGTCACTGCGATGTCGGCATTCTTGCCGATTAGCCGACGTGCGTTATCAACCACCACCATCGTGCCGTCGTCGAGATAGGCCACGCCCTGATTGTATTCCTTGCCTTCCTTCAGGATGAAAACCCTCATCGCCTCGCCTGGGAGCACGACTGGCTTGAGCGCATTTGCCAACTCGTTAATATTGAGCACACTGACTCCGCGCAACTGGGAGACTTTGTTCAAGTTGAAATCATTCGTCACGATCACCGCGTCGAGTTGCTTGCCGAGTTCGATCAGCTTCAGGTCCACTTCACGCACGGACGGAAAGTCAGTCTCAACGATTTGAATGTCGAGCGAACTGTTGTTCTGAAGCCGGTTCAGCATGTCGAGGCCACGCCGTCCTCGCTGGCGTTTGGAAGAGTCAGGCGAGTCAGCAACCTGTTGCAACTCACGAAGGATAAACTGTGGAATGATTAACGAGCCGGTTAGAAATCCTGTTTCGGCGACGTCTGCGATACGACCGTCGATGATCACCGACGTGTCGAGTATCTTCAAGTCGCGTCGCGCGACTTTGTCACTGAAGATTCCGCCGAGCGCTGAAAGATCGAGATAATCGCCTTTTGCAGCACCCACCATCAACCCGACGTAAGCCATGAAGAACGTTAAGGACAGGGTCAGGAAGGTCTTCATTGGCGCTTCGAGCGCAGTCGATTCCTGGCGGCTGATCAGCGAGCCGATCAGATAAGCACCGATAATTCCGAGGATTGAACCGACTGCGGCGCCGATGAGCGTCTTGAGAGTTGCGCGGCGAATTCGTAGCTCAAAAACAATGATACAGAGTGCAATTAATGCACCTGCCGCGGCCGAAAGCCATGGGTCATCGCGGACGGGTGCCAGCTTGTATCCCGCCACTACTAAAATTGCCGTAAATATAAGTCGTATTAAGACGACATCGGCACGCATAATAAAGGCATACTACCACGCAAATAACGGCACCGTCACGGCAAACCTTTGCAAGTAGACCCGTTTAAGCGCTGAAATGTGCGACTGATTTTATTTGTATCGATAGGTTATGCGCCCGCGGGTCAGGTCGTAGGGCGACATTTCCACGCTCACGCGATCGCCAACCAAAATCCGGATTCGATTCTTGCGCATCTTGCCGGAGATAGCGGCTAAAACCACGTGATCACTGTTGTCGAGCTGGACTTTGAAAAAAGCGTTGGGCTGTTTATCGATGATGGTTCCTTGTGCGGGGATCAGATCTTCTGCTGCCAATCAGTTTCTCCTTGGAGATTTTTTACTACGCCTGAACGATAACACACGGTCATTGCCGATTGCTAATTGCCAATTGCCGATTTGTTCAATTTTCGGTCGCTATCCTCTCCAAATTGGCAATCGGCAACTGGCAATCGGCAATATTTTGAACCTGTTCAAAAAAGCTCTTGACACCCTCGCCAACCAGGCGTAGTCTGCCAATAGTTGAACGTGTTCAAATTCAGCTTAAGGAGGCTGACCATGACAATCGGAATAAGCACATACCTGATTTACCTGGCCGTCAGCGTCGCGCTGACTATCTGGGTCGCCCGAACCCTCCACAAAAACGGACGCGTGTTTCTAGTCGACGTCTTTCACGGCAACGAAGCGCTCGCCGATTCGGTCAATCACCTGCTCGTCGTCGGCTTTTACCTCATTAACTTCGGCTACGTTACGCTCGCGCTAAAGCTCGGCTACGTCGTCACTTCGGCTGAGCAAAGCATTGAAGCCCTGTCCGTGAAGATCGGCATGGTGCTCCTCGTCCTCGGCGGGATGCACTTCTTCAACCTCTTCATTTTCAGCCGTATGCGCCGCCGCTCAAACCAACACACCCAGCCACCACCCGTCGCTCCCGACGCATTTACAGCCGTCCAGCAGGAGGCGTGAAGCCATGTTCTCCCTAACAGTGCTTTACGATCCTGAATGCGGGTTGTGCCGGCGCGCACACGAGTGGCTGGCGGAACAGTCGAAGATAGTCGATCTCAACTTTGTGCCGTGCGCCTCGGATGAAGCACGCCGGCGCTATCCGCAACTCAATCACGACCTGACCAAGCAGGATCTGACAGTGGTGGGCGACGATGGCGACGTCTATTTTGGTCCAAAAGCGTGGCTGATGGTCCTTTGGTCGCTGGTCCGGTATCGCGAGTGGGCGTATCGACTCTCAACTCCGGAACTGCTGCCAACCACGAAGCGAGTTGTTTCCATGATCTCTCAAAACCGTTACCAGATTAGTCGAGTCGCCGGAGTAAACCGGTTGACGCGTTAACCACGTTAATTGCGATGCGCAAAACGAAGACGAACAAAACCGGCAAGGGAGATCAAACGAAGGCGTTGATCCTTGAAACTGCCCTCGAGATGTTTCGGGAGCGTGGGTACGACGAAACCACGATGCGCGCTGTCGCCCAAAAGGCGGGTGTGTCGCTCGGTAACGCGTACTACTACTTCCGCTCGAAGGAATATCTGATCCAGGCCTTCTATCAACGCCTGCACGATAGTCATATCGAAGCTGCACTGCCTGCGCTCGAACATGACAAAACACTGAAAGCACGCCTGCTGACTGCGATGCGAACAAAGATCGACGTGTTGAAACCGTATCACCAGTTTGCGGGCGTGCTTTTCAAAACTGCGGCTAATCCGAAAAGTCCGCTGAACCCTTTTGGTGATGAGTCTGATCCAGTACGCGATCAGCAGATTCAACTTTTCGATAAGGTGCTGGAAGGCGCCTCAGCACGAATCCCGAAAGACTTGCGAGCGGAACTGCCTTACCTGCTGTGGGTCTACAGCATGGGCATCGTGCTGTTCTGGATTCACGACTCATCACCAAAACACCGGCGCACTTACCGATTGATCAATCACACCGTCGAGTTGCTCGACAGGTTGATCCATCTGGCGAGTAATCCGTTTATGCGGCCGTTAAGAAAGCAGGCGTTGCGATTGGTAGTCGAACTGCGTGAAGCGGCTGAGTCGCTCGATGATGACGATGATGGTCCAGGCAACGCTGCCTGAGACCTTCGAGGTCGAGATGAAAAACTCTGAAGATAAGAAAATCCGTTTCGGGCTTTCAATCATTCAAGGTTTTGCGGGAGGAATGCTCGGAGGTTTAGCTTATTTCGAGTTTAGTTTTTCCCAGGCCGGTGGAAGAAATTTCAATTATGCGATCTCCTTCCTTCCCGTCTTTCTGGTAACGTTCGCCATCCTGGGGTGTGTTAAAGCCACGATCATGTGGAGTGTTTACCGCGCAATCGGTAGAACTTTACCGGCGCTGGCGCGAGTTTCAACCTCGACATTTTTATCGCCAATCGTGCTGGCGTTTACGGCACTTTACTTTGAATTCGAAGAGGATCAGATCGCCGGCCTCTTAATCCCCACATTGTCTCTCGGGATACCTGTAGCACTGATGGTTGGATCAAGCGTAAAGCCGTGGGAGTTGTTCACGTTCGGGAGCATTGCGGCGGGCGAGGTCGATCACAGAACCGGATCCAGAAGCATCCTGGCAACCCTCGCAACCCTACCCCTGAGATTTCTCGGTATCGGCGTCACGGTCTTTCTGCTGCTGTATAAGATCTCTGAAGTACAGCCCCTAAACACCTTTAATAAATTCCTTGAAACGATTCTGTTTTTTGTACTTTATGGCGCTTATCCGGCGTTCAGCGCCTACGTGACTTTCCGATCACCTCGCAAAATAGTGCTCACTGCGTTCGCAGTCATCATTAATGTTCCAATTGCGCTCTTAGGCATGTTCTTCTACGGACTTCATTCCAAAGCATATGGGGTGGATGAAGGAATGCTGATCATCAGCGAGTTTTGCGGCTTATTTGTCGCTGCGTGGATCATTTTTCTGGTTGCGCGATTGAGCGTAGACACCAACCCGGTATCTTCTCTAACTAACCTCGACAGAAAATCGATTGAACATGCAAGAAACCTGGACCATGACTGTCTCGGATCAAGATTCGCGGACTGGCAGGAACGGGTAGTTTAGCAAGGAGAACGACATGCGAATCGCTATCACTGGAGCAAGCGGATTTGTCGGTACGCATTTGACTCATCGTCTCGAGTCTGAAGGTCACGACGTCGTTCTGATATCACGACGCGCGCGACAAAATGACGATCGAGTGTTCGCAACCGAACTGTCGGATGCTGGTGTTTTGAGAGAGTTGTTCCGCGACTGCAAAACCGTTGCGCACTGCGCCGGCATCAATCGTGAGATCGGAAATCAAACTTATCAACGCGTTCACGTCGAAGGAACGCGCAACGTTGTCGAAGCAGCAAAGGCTGCTGGTGTTGAGAAGATCGTGCTGATGAGCTTCCTGCGGGCGCGAGCGAATTGCGGTTCGCCGTATCACGAATCGAAGTGGGAAACGGAAGAGACCGTTCGCAACTCCGGACTCGACTACACGATCATCAAGGCGGGCGTGATCTACGGTCTCGGCGATCACATGCTCGATCACCTGAGCCAGGCGCTACACACGTTTCCCATCTTTGCTCTCGTTGGCCTGAAAGATAAAACCGTCCGCCCGCTCGCCGTTGAAGATCTCGTACACGTGATGCGTGCCGCCCTCGTCGATCGACGCATGAAACGTCAAACTATCGCATTGGTTGGTCCGGAAGAGATCTACTTGAGCGAAGCAGTGTGTCGCGTTGCTGAAGTTGTCGGCAAACGTCCGTTGATGTTTCCGCTGCCGGTCTTCTGTCATCAATTGATGGCCCACGTCTTCGAGCTGACCATGAAAGTTCCACTCACGTCACTGGCGCAGGTTCGCATCTTATCGGAAGGCGTTGTTGAAGCCGGCTCACCAGTCGTGCCCGTTCCATACGATCTGGTGCCAACACGCCGCTTCACCGCCGAACAGATCCGCAACGGGTTGCCTCAACCGAAGCCGTTCTGCGTAGGCGACCTGCGCTTGTGTTCATAGTAAGGAGCACGCGATGAGTTCACATCCATTCAACATTTGGACCTGGCGCGGCAGAGTTGGTCGAGCGCGTTACCTCGTGACGGGTTTGGTCCTTCTGGCAATAAAACACAATATCGATCGGATCCTGGCGACCCTGTATGGCTATTCCTGGGGACTCTTCAACTACTGGGTATTTGAAACGCCGGGAGGCATTGCGGACCTGAAAGAAGTCGATGCCACGTTTTACGCTCTGCTGTTGTTGATTGCCTTGCCGTTCATTTGGGTCGGCACAGTGATGACGCTGCGACGGCTCAGAGACGCCGAATTGCCGCTATGGCTCGTCGTACTTTTCTTTCTGCCACTTCTCAATCTGATCTTTTTTGCCATTCTCAGTGCAATCCCAACAAGCTCATCATCCGATCAACCATCGAGACTCTCTGCACGAATCGGACGGTTGATCCCCGAAGGCGAATTTGGCAGCGCCGTGTTCGGCATAGTGGCCACAGTTTTTCTGACGGCTTTGGAAATTGCATTCACCACAAACGGCCTCGGCAGCTATGGTTGGGGTCTCTTCGTCGGCATACCTTTTTTTCTGGGACTCAGCTCAACTCTGATCTATAGCTTTCACCGGCCGCGCTCACTCGCAAAATGCCTGGCGGTCGCAGCGACAGCAACAGGATCGGTAGGAGCGACTCTATTAGCATTCGCGATTGAAGGATTCATTTGTCTGGCAATGGCACTCCCACTTGCCCTCGTGCTGGCTTTGTTTGGGTCATTCATCGGCTGGGTATTTCAGAAGCGTCCGTCCTTTACGCGAAGCACTTTGAACGCCGTCTCTATAGGGTTTCTCATGATACCGGGACTCATTCTTCTTGAGCATAGCTTCGGAGGACCAGCCCCACTCTATGCCGTGAAGACCTCTGTTGTTATCAAAGCTAATCCGGAGACTGTTTGGACCAATGTGGTTTCGTTTTCAGAACTACCACAACCAACCGAAGCGATGTTCAAGACGGGACTGGCATATCCAATTCGCGCAGAGATACGTGGTCGAGGTGTTGGCGCCGTGAGACACTGCGTATTTTCGACGGGTCCGTTCGTTGAACCGATTACGGTGTGGGATGAACCGCGTCTTCTGGCATTCGATGTTACCGAGCAACCGCGAGCAATGGAGGAGTTGTCGCTGTATAACGACCTGCGACCGCCACATCTCGATAATTACTTCATCTCACGCAAGGGACAATTTGAATTAAAGGCTCTACCCGACGGCTCCACACTGCTGGAAGGAACAACCTGGTATCAAAACCGCTTCTGGCCCGCGCCGTACTGGCATTTGTGGTCTGACTACATCATCCACAACATTCATAACCGAGTTCTTTTGCACATCAAGACTCTCGCCGAGAATCAGCCACCAAAAGGCCCATAACTCATTTTTGTGCTTTTTGTGCCTTTTTGTGGCAACCTCTCTTCGTGGCCCAGATCGCGATCATCGGCGGCGGCATTGGTGGTCTAACCGCTGCTCTCGCCCTTAAACAATCCGGCTTTCATTCTGAGGTATTCGAACAAGCGCCGGCTTTACTCGACGTCGGCGCCGCAATTGCAATCTGGCCCAACGCGATGCGTGCTCTTGATCGGTTGCAACTATCCGACAAAATTCTCGAAAAAGCTGGCGTTATGAAAGAGATTCGTTGGCTCGATCAGGATGGATTTCTGATTAATCGTGTCTCGATTACAGAGAAGTATCCGGCAGTTGCTCTTCACCGCGCTGACTTACAAGCAATACTCTTACACTCGCTTCCCGAAGAATCGATTCACCTCGACCACAACTTCGTCAGTTACAAACAACACGAAGACAAAGTGATCGCGACGTTCGCGAACGGTGATTCCGTTGAAGCCGATTTTCTGATCGGCGCTGATGGCATTCACTCCGACGTACGTGCGCAATTCATCAACGATGGCGAACCCGTTTATCGTTGCTACACTGTCTGGCGCGGTATCTCACCACACCTCCCGAATCAGATTCCTCCAGCGACTGCCGTAGAACTCTACGGACGCGGGAAACGCTTCGGTATTGGTCCAGTTGGTCTCGGACGGCTAGGCTGGTGGGCTGCTGCGAATGCGGATGCTGACGACCTGTCGTCACTATTTACCGGATGGTACCGACCGGTGCTCGAACTAATTGAAGCGACACCAAAGAAATCGATTCTTAAAACGCCCGCCCTCGATCGCGATCCGGTTACGACCTGGGGCAACGGCAGGATGACACTGCTCGGAGACGCCATTCATCCGACAACTCCCAACCTCGGACAAGGCGGCTGTCTCGCAATCGAAGACGCCCTGGTACTTGCCGGATGCTTCGAGAAATACGGCGCAACAGAAACGGCGCTGCGAAACTACGAACGTCTTCGTTACCAGCGCACGGCAGCCCTCACGAAATACTCACGCTACTACGGCACTGTGGGCCAATGGGAAAATATATGGGCACGAGGCTTACGCAAAACCGCGCTCGCTCTCGTGCCCGAAACAATCGCCCGTCGTTTAATGCAAATCGTCTTCGTATCCACAGATTACACAGATTAGTTGCTTGACGGGACGGAACCGCCAGCGGGATTGCCTTCAAGATCGATAATCGTGATCGGAGCAATGCCGGTGGCTTTCAATGCCGGCTCAATCTCGGATCGATTACCAACAATCACGATCGCCAGGTTCTTCAGGTCGATGTACTGCTTCGCAACCCGCAGCAAATCTTCCTTCGTCACTGCCGAAACGTTCTTCGCATACGTTTGATAGTAATCATCCGGCAGACCCTGCAGGGTGAGCGAAGTGATTGCGTTGCTGATCGCCGAAACAGATGCGAAGCGCTGGGGCAATCCCTGAATCAGCGATTCCTTTGCCGTCTTCAGTTCCTCATCGGTGATTGGTCTCTCACCAGCAATTCCCTTTAACTCTTTCATAAACTCGATCAACGCTGCATCCGTCTTTGCAGTAAAGATGGCGCCACCGGCATTGAACGCTCCCGGTCCTTTGCCGTAACCGAAAGACGACCTGACTCCATAGCTGTAACCCTTCTGCTCACGAATGTTCGCATTCAATCGCGACTGAAACTGTCCGCCGAGAATCGTGTTCAGCACTTGAAGCGCAAAATAATCGGGCGTGTTGCGTGGTGGACCAGGCAGTCCGATATTGAAGACTGACTGTGCCGCGCCCGGCTTATCGACGAGATAAATCTTCGCGGGCTGGAGCTCCGGCAGCTTCGGATAGTCGAACGACGCCTTGTCACCACGCTTGGCCCATGCGGCCAAACCTTTCTCGACCGCAGCCTTGGCTTTCAACGGAGTAATGTCGCCAACGACAGTGATGATCGCGCGTCCCGGTTGAAAGTATGCCTTCTGAAACGCGACGACATCATCACGCGTGATCGCTTTCACTGACGTCTCGGTTGTACGTTGACCGTAAGGATGTGTATCGCCGTAGAGGATCTTTGCAAACACCTGCGAACCGATCACCGCCGGCTGATCCTTCGCCTGCGTTAGATTGACGAGTGTCCGTCCGCGCAACCGTTCGAGTGCCTCAGCCGGGAAAGTTGAGTTGAGCATCATGTCCGCGAGCAGCGCGAGCGTGGGCTCAAAGTTTTTGGCAGTCGACACGAAGCTAACCGAGCCGTCTTCGCCACTGATTCCGGCGTTCATGCTTGTGCCTAGTAGCTGCAGCGCGTCTGAAAGCTGATCACCGGATTTGGTGGTTGTGCCTTCGCTCATCATGGAAACAGTCAATGCCGCCACACCGCGCTTAGCGACGGGTTCAAACTGGTTCGAGCCACCAACAAACGAGATCGTAAACGACACGAGCGGCAGATTATGACGCTCGGAAACGATCAACGTGGCGCCGTTTGCGAGCTGAGTCTTGGTCCAGGTGGGAACACGCAACACTGGTGTCGAGCCCGGCGGTGGAACTTTTGTTCGATCGAGCTTTTGCTGCTGCGCAATTGCAGCAATGTTCGCAATGCACAGGACGAGTGCCGCCGCAAGGGCAAGCGGCTTTCGTTCTCTCATGAATCGTTGTTGTCTCATGATCTACCTCCTCGGCGGTTTTCCACCACTACGCTGACTGCTTCGCTCTCAGTGGCTTTCGAAGCCTGATCCCTCTTGCCCTTGGGCACCACGCTCAAAACGATGCGCGAACGCGACAGATATTGATTCGCAACTCGCTTTACGTCGGCAGCAGTTACGGCGAGCGTCTTCTGATAATCGGTACTAAACTGGCCCGGATTGCCGTAGAAAATCGCGCCACTGATCAGTTGATTTGCCTTGCCAAGATTTGATTCCAAGCCGCGCAGGAAGTTCAACTCGAGTCCTGCCTTCGCCTTTTGCAACTCTTCGGCAGTCGGACCTTCAGCAAGAAACTTCTGAACCACTTGATCGACAGCGCCTTCGAGTTCGGTGAGCGTGTGCTCGGGCCGCGGCACAACCGTGACTTGAAACACGCCAACATCTTCAGCAGAGTTTGCGAAAGCCGACACTTGCGAAGCGGCCTGCGAATCGTAAACGAGTGCTTTGGTCAAACGCGCCGTGCGCGAGCCTGACAAAATCGAGCTCATCACTGAAAGCGCGTAATCGTCGTCGTGTTTGAAACCGACGGTGGGCCACTGGATATAAAGTCGCGGCACCTGCACTCGATCTTCGTAAACGAGACGTTTGCTCGCGGTCAACTTACCGAGCGGAACCTTTGGTCTCTCAACGGCCTTACCTTGCGGCAAGTCGCTAAAATATTTCTGAATCCACTCCTTCGCTTGTTTCGGATCGAAGTCGCCGACGACTGCGAGCGTTGCGTTGTTTGGCGCGTAGTAAAGCCGGAAGAAAGCCTTCACGTCTTCCTCCGACGCCGCGCTGAGATCGACCATCGAACCGATCACCGGCCATGAGTAAGGATGATCCTTTGGATACATCGCAGCCGAGAAAATCTCGCTCACGCGGCCATACGGTTGATTGTCATAACTCTGCCGCCGCTCGTTTTTGACGATTTCGCGTTGCGCGTTGAGCTTCGCGATATCGAGCTTGTCGAGCAGGAAGCCCATGCGATCGGATTCCAACCACAATGCCGACTCGAGATAGTTAGCAGGAATTGTTTCGTAGTAATTGGTGCGATCGTTCGTGGTCGAACCGTTGTTGCCGCCACCGACACCTTCCGTGAGCTTGTCGTGTAAGCCGTAAGGCACGTGACCCGAACCGGTGAACATTACGTGCTCAAACAAGTGTGCAAAACCGGTGCGTCCCGCGACCTCGTTTTTGGAACCCACGTGATACCACACGTTGACAGCGACGGTCGGCGTCGCGTGATCTTCGGAAAGAATCACCGTGAGACCGTTCGGAAGTTTATAAGTTTCGAATGGAAGCTTGATCGAGTCGGAAGCCGAGCTC
>DATEIS010000190.1:0-6048 GCA_035278765.1 Pyrinomonadaceae bacterium
TAACGGCTTGCAGGCGTAGCTCTGTGCCTCAACTCTTGAAGAAGGCTGGTAATGGCAAAACAACTAATTGTGAGCGTCAACGGACGCGAGAAGAAGATTGCGATCATTGAGGACGACAAGGTCTCTGAGTTCTACATCGAACGCGGAGAACAACACCAGGGAATCGTCGGTAACATTTATAAGGGACGCGTGATGCGGGTCTTGCCCGGAATGCAGTCCGCATTCGTCGACATCGGGCTCGAACGCGATGCATTCCTTTACGTCTCCGACTTCTTCGATGAAGAAGAAGAGTTTGAAAGAATCGTCATCGACAAGTCGAAGAAGGGCACTCCCGACGCCGAACATGCGGCCGCCGAAGAAGTCGCTCTCAACCGCGTCGAACGCGAACAAAAGATCGAGGCAACCCAGGAACGCGTCGAGCCTCTCCAGGAAGTCGATGTAGCGCCCGCCGAAGAAACCTCGGAAACACAGGAAGCAGGACGTCGTCGCGGACGCCGTGGCCGTCGCCGTGGACGTTGGGAAAAAGGTGACGATGTCGCACCCGCGACGCCACCGTCTGCTGCACCACGTTTCGAAGTGCCAGACACACCGTTTGTCGCCGGCGATCCATCAATCGAGCGCATCATTGACGAAGAAGAGACAGCCGCGAACGGCGAGATGTTCAAGGATGCTCGTCTGCAGGAGCGGCTCTTCGATCAGATACACGCCGTCGAGTTCAACATGGAGGACGACTTCCGCAGCGCCGAGGTGGGTTCAATACTCTCAGGCGGTTTCGGTTCCGACTCGTTCGAACGAATCGACGATGGCGAAACGGACGCAGAGCCGATTCGTGAAGCGGGCAGACCACGCGAGGCCCACGTCTCGAGTTTTATCGACGATGTAGCACCGCAGACGTTTAGCGGCGGCGGCTTCCAGCGAATTAGCGACGACGAAGAAGACGCTGTTTCAGCGCCGGCCGAAGAAGAAAAGCCTGCTAAACGCTCGCGCAAAGCCGCCACTGCCTCAGGAACTAAGAAACGCACTTCGAAGGCCCCAACCAAGACTGCGGCTTCGAAGAAGAAAGCATCAAGCAAGAAGTCGTCCAAGAAACGCGCCGCGGACTCAGACGCTGAACCAATTGGCGAATACACAGACGCGGAAGCACGTTTAAGCGAAACCCAATCGCGCGGTGAATTTGCAACGCGTCGCGGTGGACGCCGCAGACGACGTCCTGGCAAGAACAAGCCTCCGTCAGCACAAGGCGCGGAGGCAGACGGCAATCAGGTAGAAGCAACAAACGGTCAGGACGAAGATTTTGAGCCGGTACAGTTTGTTGAGCCGCAGGAAGAGATCGCGCCCGCGCCGCCTCCGCCTCAACCCGAAGCCAATCCGCGCCAGCGGCGAGATCCGCGCGGCGATAACCGCGACCAGCGGGAAAAACGCGATCAGCGCAATTTCCGTGGACAATCACGTCGCGAGCGACATCAACCCGCCATCACCGATCTACTGAGTGAAGGTCAGGAGATTCTGGTCCAGATTGCGAAGGAACCGATCGCCAAGAAAGGCGCGCGTATTACTTCGCATATCGCTTTGCCGGGACGATTTTTGGTTTACATGCCGACCGTGGAACACGTCGGGGTATCGCGGAAGATTGAGTCAGACACTGAACGTCACCGGTTGCGGAAACTGATCCAGACGATTCGCGCTGAAGAAGATATTCCATCCGGTGGCTTCATCGTGCGCACAGCCGGCGTCGGAATCAGTGACAAAGATTTGCGTGAGGACGTTCGTTATCTCGTCCGCACGTGGTTGGATATCAGAGGTTCTGCTGAGAAATCGAAAGCACCGGCCCTCGTCCATCGTGATCTCGATCTGGTCCAGCGTCTTTTGCGCGATCAGTTGTCCGAGGACTTTGAATCGATTCGCGTTGATTCCGAAGAGGAATACCAGGCGATAGTTGAGTTCATCAATCGAATTCAGCCGCGACTGGTGAAGCGCGTCAAGCTCTACACGAAGGAACAGCCGATACTCGAAGCGTATGGCGTGCAGGTTGAGATCGACAAGGCGATCAAGCCGCGTGTTTGGTTGAAGTCCGGCGGATACCTCGTCATTAATCAAACGGAAGCTCTCGTTGCGATTGACGTTAACACAGGGAAGTTTGTCGGTCGTGGCAGTGGTCGACTCGAAGATACGATTACGCGCACGAACCTCGAAGCGGTTGATGAGATTGTGCGACAGATTCGACTGCGCGATCTGGGCGGCATCATCGTGCTCGATCTGATCGACATGGAAGAGCGTCGTAACCGGCAGAAGGTGATGCAGGCGTTGCAGGAAGCTTTGCGCAACGACAAGTCGCCGACGAAGGTGCTTTCGTTCAACGACTTCGGTCTCGTGATCATGACGCGCAAGCGTGTGAAGCAGTCGCTGGAGCGGACGCTTTGTTCTCCTTGTCCGTACTGCCAGGGCGCGGGACTGGTGAAGTCACCACAGACGATTTGTTACGAGTTACTCGAAGATGCGCGCCGGCTCGCGAAGGAGTTCAACGGCGACAAGGACAACAAGCAGGTCACGTTGCGAATAAATCCCGATGTCGCTAAAGCGTTACGATCAAGTGAGCGTGACGTGATGATTGAGATTGAAGACTATCTTGGTCCAATCGACATCACGAGCGATCCGACGATTCACCAGGAGCAGTTTGACTTCGCGGTTACTTAGCCACGGATAAACACGGATTACACGGATAGAGCAAAATCGTTTTTCTTTGATCCGTGTTCATCCGTGGAAATCTGTGGCCTATTAACGTGTTTGTACAGGATGTCGCGTTGCTGTGGTGTGAAGCCGGCTTCGCGAATCAGGAACTGTAGCATCTGCTCGTCGGCTCGATTGTGAGCGCCCGCCGCTGACACGACGTTCTCCTCAATCATGATCGAGCCCATGTCGTTTGCTCCGAAACGCAACGCGACCTGCCCCAGACGCAACCCCTGCGTCAGCCACGACGACTGAAAGTTTTCCACATTGTCGAGGAACAGCCGCGAGACCGCGAGCATCTTCAGATAATCAACGCCAGTTGGTTCGTCTTTGATCTTGCGTCCAAGCGCAGTGTTCTCACGTTGAAACGTCCACGGGATGAACGCGGTGAAACCGCCAGTCTCATCCTGCAAGTCGCGTATGCGTCGCAGGTGTCTGACGCGATGCTCAACACGATCGCCAATACCAAACATCATCGTCGCAGTCGAGCGCAGGCCGACGCGATGGACCGCGCGCATCACGTCGAGCCATTCATCCGTCGTGCATTTCGTTGCCACTCGTTTACGCACTTCATCGTCGAGTATCTCAGCGCCACCGCCCGGAAGGCTGTAGAGTCCCGCCTTTTTCAGCCGCGCCATGATCGTCTCGTAATCAAGTTTCGAGATCAGGTGGATGTTGTGTATTTCGGGTGGCGAGAAGCAGTGCAATTGAAAATCCGGATACTTTGCACGCAGCGAGCTGAGCAGTTCTTCATACCACTCGATGCCAAAGTCAGGATGCAGGCCACCCTGCATCAAAACGCCGGTGCCGCCGAGTGCGATCGTCTCGTCAATCTTCTCGCAGATCTCTTCGAACGTGCGGACGTAAGTGTCGGGCGCGCCCGGACGCCGATAGAACGCGCAAAAAGTGCAGACGACGTTACAGACGTTCGTGTAGTTAACGTTGCGATCGATGATGTAGGTGACGACGTTGTCGGGATGACGCCGCGCGCGTATCTCATCCGCAGCGGCTCCCATGCGTGCGATGTCGTGCGATTCGAGTAGTGTGGTGCACTCGTCAACGGTCATGCGCTCGCCGGCGAGCACGCGATCCAGAATCGGTTGAATGTTGGTGGAAGACATTAAATAAACCTCAGCGGCTTCACGCGTTCAATTAAGCCATGCTTGAACGCCAATTCAAAATAGAGTCGCAAGCCTTTTCCCATCGACTCATCTACTTTGAAAACGATGTTTTCGGTCAAGTAGTTTCTAAGCTCGTCGACGCGCATCGGTATTTTATCCTGATACGAGCGGACAATCTCCTCGATGTGCGCAACACCCTCATCTCTTGCGCCCGCGAAATCGACGATCCGGGCGCGTTCGACGGCATCGTCGCGGACCATCCACATCGCAAAGACAAATCCGAGGCCCGTGTGCTGTTTCCAAAGCGCGGCCATGTCCCAGACGTTTAATCCTTGTCGTGGAAACGCCATGCCGGGGTCGCCGATGATCAGCGCGGCATCGTTTTTCTCGAGCATCTCTTCGAGTCGCGGGGCGCGTGTGGTCCATTGAGGCTCACGGTCGAGAAACTCTCGGAAGATTATTTTCACGAGGGTAGCGGAGGTGCGCGACGATTCGTCCAACGCCACCGTGCGGATGTCTTCAAGTCGCTTGTTTTTTGAGACCAGCACAACGCTGAGCACCTCTTTTTGCGAGCCCACACAAACGTTCTGCACGAGTGAGCCGCCCGCAATTCGCTGGTACTCAATCACGGGTATGAGAGCGCCTTCGACTTCCTCAGAGGCTAGCAGTTGAGCGCAGCGCGCGGGCACGTCCTCGACAAAATCCACGCTGCCACGATGCGATCCGTGTAAAAAGCTCCAAATTAGAGGCGCTGAATTTAAGTAGCTGGATGCGGCGAGACGAAAAGGACTGTTCATTCGGTTGCCAGTATATGCGATCGAATTCTCGGATCAAATTGACACTCCGATTTACCGGAAACTACTATTCGCCGATGCCTATTTACGACGTAACGGTTCCGGTTTCGAATGAGTTGCCCACTTGGCCCACCGATCCATCCGTACAGATCAGCGATTTTTGTAGTTTGTCGGCGGGAGATGGCGCCAACGTTTCGATGCTCAACTTTGGCGCACATACCGGCACGCACGTCGATGCCCCCGCGCATTTTATCGAGGGTGCCGGGAAGGTCGAATCGTTGTCACTAGAGGCACTCATAGGTGACGCCATAGTGATTGAAGTTCCGGAAGACGCTCGCGCGATCGACGAGGAGTTTGTTCAGAAACACTACGTCGCAGGTACCGAGCGAGTGCTCTTCAAAACACGCAACTCTGCCTTTTGGAGCGAAGCCGATCCACAGTTTCACACTGACTTTACTTACCTCGATCTTCCGGCCGCCGAATGGCTCGTCGAGCAGGGAATCAAACTCGTCGGCATCGACTATCTCTCGATAGAGAAGTACGCCTCAGCACGACACGAAACGCATCTCGCGCTGCTGTCGCGTGGCGTTGTGATTCTCGAAGGTTTGAATTTGAGCGGGATTGCCGCGGGCAAGTATGAACTGATCTGCTTGCCGTTACGTTTAAGAAGCGCGCTTGGTGACGGTGCACCCGCGCGCGTGGTGTTGAGAAAGTGAAACAGGCTGATCCAAAGTATCGCGAACGGGTCTACAAGATTGTGCGGCGCATCCCGTCCGGTCGCATAATGACCTATGGCCAGATTGCGGAGTTGCTTGGCGAGGGTTATACGCCGCGAACCGTCGGCTTCTGCATGCATTCGTCGCCTGAAGGCACGCCGTGGCATCGCGTGATCAACGCGCAGGGAAAATGTTCGACAGGTAATATCGTTCTGCCACATAACAAGCAGCAGCTCATGCTCGAATACGAAGGCGTCGTGTTTGATAAAAATGGACGCTGCGATCTACAGCAATTTCTCTACATACCCCGAGGAAAGAAACAATGAGTTCCGATTCAATGCAGCAAAGAGTTCCTTACGCAGTGAGTCCGCCACGCTATTCGGTCTCGCATCAAATGGTGACCACCGCTTTTGAGTTGCCGAATTATCGCGTGATCCAGAATCTAGGTGTCGTACGCGGCATTGTCGTGCGTTCCCGAAATATCTTTGCGTCCATCGGCGCCTCGTTACAGACAATCGTCGGCGGCAACATCACTGTTTGGACCACGTTGTGTGAGGAAACGCGTGCGCACGCTTTCGACATCATGATCCAGCATGCAACTGAGGTCGGCGCTAACGCCATCGTCGGGGCACGTTACGAATCGACGGAGCTGGCGCAGGGTGTCACTGAAGTTTTGGCGTATGGGACGGC
>DATEIS010000191.1:0-2485 GCA_035278765.1 Pyrinomonadaceae bacterium
CGGCAACACGATCGTTCTGATTCCGATCCTGCTCAACTCACATCCCGGCACGAAGTACGGCATTCCCTTTCCGGTTTTTGCGCGCGCCGCCTACGGCACCCTGGGGTCGAACGTTCCCGCGCTAATGCGCGCGATCGTTGCATGCGGCTGGTTTGGTATTCAGGCGTGGATCGGCGGCGAGGCTTTGAACACGTTCTTTAAAGCCATCATCCCGGGCTGGCAGACACTGCTCGGTGGTCCAATCGGCGGTCACACGCCAACCGAGTGGTTGTCGTTCCTGTTGTTCTGGAGTTTCAACATCTACATCATCTATCGCGGTATGGACCTGCTCAGAAAAGTTGAAAACTGGGCCGCGCCGTTCGTCCTGATCATGACGGCTTTGTTGCTCGGGTGGGCGTTGTGGAAAGCCAACGGGATCGGCTATCTGCTCCAGCAGCAAGGGAAGTTTCACACGCTCGGCGAGTTCTGGCCCATCTTTATTCCATCGCTCACCGGCATGATCGGTTTCTGGGCCACGCTCTCGCTCAACATGCCCGACTTCACGCGCTTCGGCAAGAGCCAGCGCGACCAGGTCGTGGGCCAGGTGGTAGCGCTGCCTACCACGATGACTGTCTTCGCGGCGATGGGCGTGATGATCACTTCAGCAGCAGTGGTGATCTATCCGCACATGAAACCGGAAGAGCTGTGGGACCCGATGAAACTCGTCGGACAGTTTCAGAGCGTCGTGGTGATCGCGATTTCAATGTTCACGGTCGTCGTCGCCACGCTGGCAGTCAACATCGCCGCCAACGTTGTTTCTCCGGCAAACGACTTCGCGAATGCGTTCCCGAAGTGGATCTCGTTTCGCACTGGAGGACTCATCACCGGCATCGTTGGCATCCTGATGCAGCCCTGGCGACTGCTTGCCGATCCTTCCGGCTACATCTTCGCCTGGCTGGTCGGTTACTCGGGCGGTCTCGGCTCGATCGCCGGCGTCCTGATTGCCGACTACTGGCTCGTCCGCAAGAAGCGACTCGAGCTCGGCGATCTCTATCGTAGAGAAGGAACTTACACCTTCCACGGCGGTTGGAACTGGCGCGCGATCATTGCGACTCTCATCGGGTGTGGCCTCGCGTGGATTGGATTAGTCGTGCCTGCCCTCAGGCCTTTATACGACTACGCGTGGTTTGTCGGCTTCGGCGCCGCCGCCGTCACTCACCTGTTGCTGATGAGAAAGTAGCCGCGGATGACACAGAAAGAACCAGATTTCTACGTATCATCCGTGGCTTCATGTTATAAACTTTACATCTTGAGTTCACGAGGATTAGCTCATGCCACGCACA
This sequence comes from Pyrinomonadaceae bacterium, assembly GCA_035278765.1. Classification (GTDB taxonomy): domain Bacteria; phylum Acidobacteriota; class Blastocatellia; order Pyrinomonadales; family Pyrinomonadaceae; genus PSRF01. The sequence goes on from DATEIS010000191.1 coordinate 1,323, forward strand.
GTTAAATGCGCCCTAATACAATGTTCAAACGCCGCTGCCACCGATCTACCGATCGAGGAGATCAAGCGGCTGAATATCGAGAAACACCTGACGTATATCGATCAAGCCGCGAAGCAAGGCGTGCAGATACTCTGCATGCAGGAGATCTTCACGACGCCTTACTTCTGCGCCGAACAACAGACGCGCTGGTACGAAGCGGTCGAGCGGATTCCCGATGGTCCAACCGTGAGACTGATGCAGGAAGTCGCGAAGGAGCACGGCATGGTGATCGTCGTGCCGATGTACGAAGAAGAGCTCACCGGCATTTACTACAACACCGCCGCCGTGATCGATGCTGACGGCAAGTACCTCGGCAAGTATCGCAAGAACCACATACCGCACGTGAATCCCGGTTTCTGGGAAAAGTTTTACTTCCGTCCCGGCAACCTCGGTTATCCGTGCTTCGACACCGCCTTCGCGCGCATCGGCGTTTACATCTGTTACGACCGGCATTTCCCGGAAGGCGCGCGCGCCCTCGGTTTGAACGGCGCGGAGATCGTTTTCAATCCGTCGGCGACAGTCGCGGGCTTGTCGGAATATTTGTGGCGACTGGAGCAGCCGGCACACGCAGTTGCGAACGGTTATTTCATCGGCGCGATCAATCGCGTCGGTCACGAGCAGCCGTGGGACATCGGCGAGTTTTACGGGCAGAGTTACTTCTGCGATCCGCGCGGGCAGTTTGTGGCGCAAGCGCCGCGTGATCAGGACGCGCTCGTCGTAGCCGATCTGGATCTCGACAAGATTCGCGAAGTGCGAAACACGTGGCAGTTCTTCCGCGACCGCCGTCCCGATACCTATGGCGCACTCGTCGCCGATTAAGGGAGTCAAACTATGGATTTATCAATCACCGTCAACGGCATGAAGTTTCCGAACCCGTTCGTCCTCGGCTCGGGACCGCCGGGAACCAATGCGCGCGTGCTCGCCAAGTCGTTCGACGCGGGTTGGGGTGGCGCGGTGGCGAAGACGGTCAGTCTCGAGTCGGCGAAGGTCGTGAACGTGGTGCCGCGTTACGGCAAACTGCGTTCGCGTTCGACCGGGGAAGTGATTGGATTTGAGAACATCGAGTTGATCTCCGATCGACCGATCGACGTTTGGCTTGACGAGTTTCGCCAGGTCAAAAAAGA
>DATEIS010000192.1:0-3182 GCA_035278765.1 Pyrinomonadaceae bacterium
CAGCAGAACTGTAACCGTCCCGCAATTAGAGCCACGAGTTTTTAGAGAGTGCCGGTTTTGGGTAACAGATAGATACCTCGTTCATACTTCTTTGCATTCTGAAAACTTCATTCACGGAAGTTTGAAGTATTAACGGGAAGCGCCAAACAGTTCTTGACCCCGCATGTCCCGCGGATTCGTAAGGATTTATTTTTTTATTCGTAATGTCCGCCAGCGCGTCTGCATTCAACAAGACCAAGTCCGCCAGCTTTCCTTTTTCAGTCGTGCCCAGTTCGGGGCTTGCTCCCCACATCGCTCCGAGCCTTAAATCATCGCAATGCGTGTTTCCGCGGTTGACTTAGCTGCCGTAACTGTTTACAAATGCGGATGCTGGTACTTCTTTCCCCAAACACGGTCGAACACGTTCCCCTTATGTCCCTGGTGCTCAGTTGCGTTCCCCGCAAAGCGTGCGCGGTAGCCAAACTACCGCGGTGTGCTACAACCCGGCTACGCATTCTCAATCCGTCAAACACACACACTTCGCTCTCTTCTTCGACGTCCTTAGTAAATCTTTTTGCTTCTATAAAGCTTGGACTGCGTGAAATATGCCAACAGCAACTCTTTTCAATTTAGGCGAATTAATCGAGAGCCATCAGACCGAGCTAGTGTTTAACTGGCAGCGCGAAGTAGGTCTGCTCCCCGGCGCCGAACAACTAGATGCTCCCACTATCACCGACCACATTCCGCAACTACTGACAAAGCTAAGTGAGAACTTGAGATCTGATGGAAAGGAAGTCAATCTCATTGCAAGCCCCGCCGAGCACGGAGTGCAACGGTGGCGAGTCGGTTTTGATATCACTGAAGTTGTCGCTGAATATGGAATCTTGCGCACGTGTATCTATCGTCTCGCCGATAAGTACAGAATTCCTCTGGCAACTAACGTCGCCTGTATCATCAATACCGTTTTCGATAACGCAGTGGCACACGCGATTAAGGCATATGCGACGCACATGACCATAGAGCTTCAGAAACGTCGCGAGGAGCATTTGACCTTTGTCATTCATGATTTGCGGACGCCGCTCCAAGCGATCTCGCTCGGCACCGCAACGCTGGAGCGTTCACTACCAGTTGAATCAAAGTCGGAGTTGTTTACGTCATCAGTTTCGATGTTACGTCGGAACATCGGCAGGCTGGACACGTTAATTAAACGCGTGCTTCAGGAAGAAGGGAACTTACAGCTTGACGACTCCCCGAAAGTTGAAAGGCGCGAGTTCGACTTATGGTCTCTCGTAGAGAGCACGATCCAGGATTTCTATCCGATAGCGAGTGATGTACACACGAATTTGATAAATAATGTTCCCTCCGACATGACGATCTTTGCCGATGCTCGTCTGTTGGCCCAGGTGTTTCAAAATCTGATTTCCAACGCGATCAAGTTCACACCTAATGGAAACATCACGGTGGGCGCAAGTAAAACAAATGGAATTGTGCACTGTTGGACTCAGGACACGGGCGCCGGCATCGAGGCTGAACGGCTGGACAAGATTTTCGACAAACTAGAGACAGATCAGCAGCCAGAGAAACGTGGGGTGGGATTGGGCCTGGCAATAGTTAAGCAGATTGTCGAACTTCATGGCGGCACGGTCACAGTCGAAAGTCGCGTGGGTGAGGGCTCGATATTCACTGTGGAAATTCCGCAATCAGCCGGTTAGACGTAGTGTGTTATTTCGCGACCGTGTAACGCCGGTACTGGTTTGGAATTGTACACTGCTCGCGGGCTGGAAGCCCGTTTCGAGTTTCTCGTATTTCCGTCGAACAAAATCTTTTTCAGGAGCGTCACAAGCTCGTCGAAATCGATGGGCTTGGCCCTAAAATAATTACTGCCGGCGCGGATAGCAGTTTCGTAAGTCGATCGTCCAGTATATGCGGTCAGGACAACGATAGGTGTGTTCTGAAATCCATCAAGGACTCGAATACGGCGAATGGCTTCCATTCCATCGAATCCCGGAAGAGATAAATCCATCAAGATGACATCCGGTCGCTCGTCTTCCAGCAGCTCTAAGGCCTCAGGCCCCGATGCAGCTTCCAAAACCCGGAAATTCTCAGATTCCAGCAGAACTTTTAAGACCTGACGAATATCGTCGTAGTCTTCAACAACTAAAATTGTGCGCATACCCCTCGCAGTTTACATCACTGCCCCTTTTTTATTTTGCGCTGCATAAACTCGATTTGCAGACTTCTGCCGGACACAGCAACCGCTGTTCCGCGACAGTCGTGATCCTGGTGAAGATTGCTTCATTCGGTTCAAGAATATGCGTTGTCACTAATCATGTTCGCTATGATCGAACAAAGCTTTGCTGCCTTAATCGGTTTTGGCACAAACATCTGATACCCCGCCTGCCAATGCGCGCGATCGATCCTCGACTCTCGCTAAACGGTCAACGCGATCGCCCGCGTGTCTCCACCCTGTTCACGCGGTAATTGACGAATTGCCTCTATGAACCCGCACCCGTCTAGTTCTGCGTTGGGAATCGCGCCGGCGGCACCATTTTCATAGGCAAAACAGCGCATGATCAAAACTACTCATGCTTCAATCAGCGCGCGTTCGATCCAACCTGCCGCGCGCTCAGCAATCATCGCAACGACAGCGTTGGGGTGGCCCCGAGGCACGGACGGCATCACTGAGGCATCGGCGATCCAGAGTTTATCGATACCACACACGTGCAGCTTCGGATCTACAACCGCACGTGTATCAGAGCCCATCCTGCAAGTACTTGTCGGATGATACACGGTCTGTATTTCTGTGCTCGCATACTGAAGCAGTTCATGGTCCGAAGCAACGGAAGGCCCAGGACGCAGTTCTCCCGCATTAGCTCGTGCAAGTGGAGCAGTGACCGCTATCTTTCTACTCAGGCGAACGCCCTCCCACAACACGAATTTGTCAACGCCATCGGGATCGCTTAGCAGACCAAAATCGATGCGGGGCGGTAATAGCGGATCAGGACCTTGCAAGGTTAGCCGGCCGCGTGATTGAGGCGCGACGACCGCCGGCGCCAGACAAAAGGCATGTTCTTTCGGTGGTTCGAGAAATTGGTTCCGTGTCTCGAACGGCAGGAACATGATTTCCAGATCCGGCGCGGGACCAGCACGTACGGCTTTAAAGGCAAATCCCTCGATCCCGTTTGACGCGAGCATTCCTCGTT
>DATEIS010000193.1:0-2328 GCA_035278765.1 Pyrinomonadaceae bacterium
CGGATCCGGTTTTGGCTCCTTCAAGATCTCGTCCCATCGGCCAAAACGCGTGAGCGACATACTCGTGTACGGCAGAAACATCTCGAGCATCGGCATCGCTTTAACAACCGGCTTTACGTTCGCTTCGAGATCGCGACACGACTTGATCGAATCCGCATAACGTCCCTTCATGGCGCTTGCTGCTGCCAGGAAGTGGATGTTGTGGTTGTAGTACATCGCCGGGTAGAGACCGTTGTTACCGCTCTTCTGGATGTACTCTTTGTCTACCGCGATGGCGTCGACATTTGCCTGAGCGGCGGCGTAGTAATCACCGGTGCGAATGTAAATGTGCGACGGCATGTGGACCAGGTGACCAGCCTTCGGCGCGACTTTTCCCAGCCGGTCCGCACTTGGGAGTCCGCGCTCGGCGTTGGTTGAAGCCTCAACGGCATGGATGTAGTAGTGATTCGCGCCCGAGTGGTTTGGATTGCGACGTAACACCTCTTCGAGCACCGCAACGATTTCGAGTGTGCCTTCAGCCGGCTTGCCGTCAAGTGTCCAAAGTTTCCACGGACGCAGATTCATCATGCTCTCGGCGTAGAGCGTCGCTGCGTCGAGATCGTCCGGATAATTCTTTGCAAGCTCGCCCATCGCGTTTTTGTAGGCGACTTCGAGCTGGGCTTTATCCGCCTGAACATTGGCGGAGTAACGTTTTGAGAGAGCGCTGATATAAGCCTGATCGTGTTCCGAGGCCTTTGGCGCCAGAGCGACGGCTTTCTGTAAATTTCCGTATGCCTCGAGTAGCGCATTAGCGTCGGCTGGCACGTTGTAATTCGACCCGAGGGCTAGCGCGACGCCCCAATAGGCCATGGCCAGCTGTGGATCAAGTTGGGAAGCCTGCTTGAACGACCTAATCGCCTCTTCGTGATTAAAGGCGTAGACGTAAGCCAGGCCTTGATTAAAGAACTTCTGGGCTTCGGGGTTTTTGGTTGAGACTGGGTGGTCGATATCTCCCAATCCTGCTTCGAGCGTTGCTGGTTTCGGATCTTTCGCTGGAGCGTGGCTATGTTGACCAACTGCCACGACGGGAATGAGCAGCAGGATCGCAAAGAACAAACGTTTCATTTTGAAATCTCCTGCACCGGCATACCCTGCCGGAATGGCTGTCACGAATTACACATTACATTTCCTAACGCGCAAAAGTTGCCGCAAAAGGGGTCAACTATTCCGCGCCATACTTCATTTGCACGACTTTCGCCTTTCCCTTTGCATAGACTGTCACGACAAACAGGTCGTCGAATTTTTTCTCGTCGATAGTTGGCACGATATCGCCGCCCAGCATCTTTATCACGTCAGGAATGGAGTTGCTGTGACCAACCACGAGCACACTCTCGCCGGCGCGTTCGAGAATCTTGTTTGTGACTTCGGCGGTCGATTCCGCGGCGATTTGTCTTGTATTGGACGGATTTATCTTTAGCGTGAAGGGTGTGGCAGTTATGCCGAGTTTGGTTGCAAGCGGCTCCGCAGTCTGTTTGGTTCGGGTGAACTGCGAAGTGAAGATCGCTTTGATACCGGCGTTGCCGAGCAGACGTGCGAGTTCCTGCGAACGGGCCACTCCTTCTTTCTTAAGCGGCGGATCCTGCCTCGGCTCGTCTTCCCTTTCCGCGTGACGAATCAAGAATACAGTTATCGGTTTGAATTCTTCCTGTGCAACTGCGACTTGCGAAATCACCGCAACCAACAGAAGCAATACGCTAACCATTAACGTTTTTGCCTTCATTTGTGCTTTCTGTGCCTTTTGTGCTTTTTTGTGGCTAACTTTTCCAGCCTGGTGGCGCTTCAGGCCACTCTTTATCAGGACTAACCGGTTCGGCCTGGTCTGGTCCAAGTCGATCCGGCGCGATCTCGGCGACGATGAAATTCTCCGGTGGCACGGGCGCGCCCGCCAACCGTCGCAACAAAGCGAGCTGTCCTGCGTGTGTCATTGCATCTGAAAATGGACCTTGCAGCAGGCGCTCTTCCGTCATGCCTTCGAGCAACGCGTCTCCGTTGCGAAGATGTTGGGCCAGCAGTCCGAGCATTTCGTGAAAACGTTCGATCTCCTCGTCCAACGTTTCAAGCGGATCAGGCCAATAACGACCACCGACGAAATGTGTGCGCGAGTAACCGAGCACGCTAGTCATGTGACGAATCAATTCCGCAGGTGTACGCACACCTTCGTGGGCTTGAAACGAGCCAAAATCCTCCGGCGCATTTCGTAGAGCCTTTTGCGTACGATAAGCGAGTGCGGCCAGGAAATGATTCAGCAGTTTTCTCTTAGCGTCCATGTTACAACTATTCTTTGTCGCA
>DATEIS010000194.1:0-5404 GCA_035278765.1 Pyrinomonadaceae bacterium
GGGGCTTGTTTTGCCCGCATTCCGTTGATGGCTTGAACCTGGAAAGGACATCTCGATATGAACCGTGTAACACTTGCGGTGCAGGGAATGTTTGTTGTCATTCTGGTAGCCAGCGGCATTCTTACCTACATCTTTCGCGATCCGTCACCATCCACAGCCGCGCCTGTAGCGGTTGCATCTCCGTCTCCGGGAACTCAGCCCAGATCTGAAATTCCGTTGCTGGGAGAACTCTTTGGACCCGACGCCACCGGTCTCACACCGGCCACTGTCTCGACCTGGGAAGCAACTTCGGCGCGCATTGCTTTGCGATTCTCGCTTGCGGCATTTCTCGCCGGTTTGCTGGCGTTTCGACCGCGTCGTGGTGTGTCTATCGCCCGCCGCAATCCTTACGTGGCTCAGACGCAGATTCTGATGGCAGTGGTGGCTGGTGGGATGATGATGGTGGTGGGCGATAGCGCTGCGCGTGCGTTTGGAATTTTTGCGGCCGCGTCACTCGTGCGTTTCCGCACCAACATACGCGATCCAAAAGAGACTACGGTGTTGTTGGTGTGTTTAGGCATCGGATTAGCAGCCGGCGTAGGGCGCTGGGACATGGCCATCATCCTGACGTTGTTTGTGCTGATCTCTTTGACAGTGCTCGAATACTTCGAACAGTTTCAGGTCTTTCGGTCGATGGAAGTTTCCGTGCACTCGCGGAGCGTCGATCGAACTGATGAAATACTGAAGAATCTCTTCACCCGTCACGGCTTTGATTATGAGTTGCGTGAGCTCAATCGTGAGGATCCGGATGAACCTATGGGCAAGGTGGTCTATCTCGTAAATCTCGATCCGGTAGTCAGTACCAGCAAACTGAGCGCAGAAATACTGTCAGCAGATCGCGATAATATCGACACCGTGGAGTGGGAGCAGAAAGACAGCAAGACTTACATTTACAAGTAAACCGCAGCTTTGTTCTTAGTGCTTTGTACTTGGTGCTTGAGGTCCAAAGTACAAAGAACAAAGTACGAAGATGTAATCTTGTAGATACTACTTGTTGGTTGTTTTGCTGGTGCTCTGTTGGATCTGCGCGGAGTAGTCTTCAACGAAGTCCTTGAACGCTCCATGTCCCCAACGGGTGTAGAAGTCGTACTGCTTCATTTCCTTGTACACCTGTTCGAAGTTCCAGTTGTAGAACTTGAAGCGATAGACGGCGCCCATCACACCTGTGCGGTGGCGTCCGCCTGCGCAATGAACAAAGAATTTTCCGGTGGCGGGATCGTTTACGGTTTTGAGAAATAACTCGGTTGCTTCGGGCGTGGGATACTTCTTAGCGATCATGGGAATGTTGATATAAGTCATTCCCAGTGATTCGGCCATCCGTTTCTCGTAGGCCTCAGGGTCGTCGCGAAGATCGATGATGGTTCGAATACCAAGCTGCGCCAGGTCTTTGTAATCATTTTCCTTTGGCTGTGCACCGCGGAAGAAGCGGTCGTCCATCTGGCCGAAATTCTTGATCTTGACGCGTGGACTCTCGGTCGTTGTGGTTTCCTGTGCCGAGGTAATTGCTGCCAGCGAAAGGATTGCGCTTGCTACGAATAGAGCATAAGGCAGCCTGAGACTCCTGGAATTCGCCATTAGTACCTTCCTGGTTTTCGAAAATATCTGCGATTGGTGTTGCTTCGTCTGCTGAAGATAGCATTACCCCTGCCTTCAACTCAAGATTCTCTGTTTGCCTGAATTCTTCCTATACAATAGACTGCGATTCTAGTTGCAAAAACGCGTCGGAGGGGCTGATGGCTGGTCGCAGAATTGTAGTTGGAGATCTTCACGGTTGTTACGATGAACTGATCGACTTGCTCGAAAAGATCGGTATCGGTGACGACGACCGCGTGATTTGCGTCGGAGACTTGATCACCAAAGGTCCGAAGAGCAAGGAAGTACTCGAGCTGTTTATGACTGACGCGCGCTTCAGCACGGTCATTGGGAATCATGATCTCGCGTTGCGTCGCAAATGGAACGGCGAGGACATCGAGTTAAAAGCAGCTCAAAAAGAGGCGCACAAAGAACTCCGAGGCGAGAAAGACGCCTACGCCAGCTTCTTCAACCGGATGCCGTTCACGATCGATCTCGGTTCGCATCTGGTTGTGCATGCCGGCTTGCGTCCAAACATCGAACTTTATTCACAAACAACCGGCGACCTGACTCGCTTGCGAACACTTGGACCCGATCGTGAAAGTGACGAGGGAACTCCGTGGTATCACGTCTATCACGGTGAAAAGATTGTCCTCTTCGGGCACTGGCCATCGCCCGAGCCGCGTCGCGGCCGCAAAGCCATCGGCCTCGACACTGGTTGCGTCTACGGCTACAACCTGACGGCCTACATCATCGAAAGCGACGAGTTCGTAACCGTCAAAGCCAAACGCGCCTACGACGAGTCGTGAGCATCTGTGTAATCTGTGGATAGGTTTGCTATATTGAATCGCAATGAAGCAGTCGGTTTTATTGGCGCTAATAATTGGGTCGTTGTGCTTCTCGGTGGGAGAGGGACTTCGGCTCACGCCTTTTCCTGTCTCAAACCTGCTTCAAATTGAAGAACCGAGTCGTTTATCAGTTGTGAAAGACGCCGGCGATCTAACACGGACGTATGGTCCGCTTGATATACCGTCGCAGGTTCAGAAACGTAGCAAACGTCAAACAACTGATTTCGGGCCTCAACCCCTCGCGGCAAGTTCTCCGGCCATTGGATTTATTTCGTATCGTTTTGAAGACGAATCTGTCCAGCTAAGATCTACTCTGTTTGTCTCGCGTCCAGCCGGTCGCGCTCCACCTTTCATCTCTTAAGTTTCGAGCTAAAAATTTATTTTGTGCCCTGACTTCGAAGAGGAGTTCGGGCTGTGCTGTATCGAACCGACGATAGAGGTAACGAAATGAGAGTGTTAATTGGGCATGATGGATCGAGTTATGCGGATAATGCTATCGACGATTTGCGATGGGCGGGTTTGCCTGCTGTTGTGGAAGCACTAGTTGTGACAGTTGAGGAAGAACCGATCGTGACGCCACTTGCTGGTCATGAGGCTCTCGAGAAAGTCTTCGTTGGTAAGAAGGCGTACTCGATTGTGGAACATGCAAACAGGCAAGTAGCGGACGCCTTTCAAGAGGGAACGCACGATGTATTGAACGCGGCCTCGCGTCTGCGGCAATTGTTTCCGTCGTGGCAAATACAGACTGAAGTCATCGCCGGCAGACCAGCTACTGAGTTGATTCAGCGTGCAAAGGAATGGGGCGCCGATCTAATTGTGGTTGGCTCGCAAGGCCGCACTGCACTCGGACGATTAATCCTCGGCAGCGTTTCGATGGAGGTTGCTGCGGGAGCACACTGCTCAGTCAGGATTGGACGAAGCAGTCATGAAGGAACAGGATTGAGAGTGCTCGTTGCGTTAGACACGTCACTCGAAGGCCAGGAAGCACTTCGTCTCACGCTTCAACGTGTGTGGCCGGTGGGAACAGAACTCCGAGTCGTGAGTGTCGTCGATGAAGACACACCGGCGAGCTCGAAGTTTGAACTCCTCTCGAACGACGAGCCAAAGATCTCCGCGGGGGTAGTAAAAGGTCGCATCGAGCAGGTATTGATGGAGGAAGAGCACGAGTGGCAAGCGGACTGTATCGTGATTGGCCTGCCGTCCGAGGAGCAGGTGAAAGAGCTGGCGGCGAATACGAAGTGCTCGCTGGAAATCATCCGTTTGTCTGTTGACGGAAACAAGAAAGGATAGTCATCACATGTCGACCATTAGAGAAACATCACTTCCGGGTGTTGGGCGCAAGTTCCAGGTTGAAACAACGAATGGAGACAGGCTCGTGATCGTGATTCACGATGACGGCACTCGCGAGCTCTATCACTTCACTCGAAAGAATCCGGATCGTGTTGCTTCGGTCGTCACACTCGCCGACAGCGAAGCGCGGCAAATCGCCGGCATCATTGGTGGACTGACTTACGTTCCCAAGGCGCTGCCTTCGGCTGAGATCGTCCTGGATGATCTGGTGCTTGAGTGGTACACGATCGAACCGAAATCAGCCTGCATCGGCAAGAGCATTCGCGATCTGCAAGTGCGAACGGCAAGCGGCGCCTCGATCGTATCGATCATCGAGCCCGATCGGATCAAACGTATCAACCCCGAAGCCGATACGATCCTGAACGAAGGCGCCACGCTCATTCTGGCGGGCGATCGCAAGACCATCACAAATCTCAAACGACTGCTGGTGTCAGGGAAGGTGGATTGAAGATGGACCAGCATCTTGTCCTCGAATTTGGCCTGGCCCTGGCACTGATCGCACTTGCAGTGTCGCTGGCGGCGAAGCTGAGATTATCCAACGTGCCGTTTCTCATTTTGATTGGAATGGCGGTGGGACCTCACGCGCCGCAGTTTGGAGTTTTCGATTTTCGTTTTATCGACAGCGCCTCGTTGATCGATTTCATGGGACGCGTCGGCGTTCTTTTTCTGCTGTTCTACCTGGGTCTCGAATCGAATGTTAGTCGCCTCATTCAAGCCGGACGTTCAATCTTCATCGGTGGTTCAATTTACATCGCAATCAATTTTACTTTTGGAGTTGGCTACGCCTGGCTCACTGGATTTTCCGTCAAGGAGATGTTGGTCGTAGCCGGCATCACTACGATCTCTTCCAGCGCGATCGTGGCCAAGATTCTTTTCGATTACCGTCGCACGGCGAATCCGGAAACCGAACTCATTCTCGGCATCACGATGTATGAGGACGTGTTTCTCGCGGTTTATCTATCGTTACTTTCGGGCATCGTTTTGAGTGGTGCGACATCGGTTGGTGGAGTTTTGAAATCCGCCGGCCTCGCGCTTGGCTTTATCGTTGGGCTGCTTGTTATTGGTCGCTGGATTACGCCGTTGCTCAACTGGTTGCTGCGTATTTCGTCGAACGAAGTATTTGTGATCGTTGTTTTCGCTGCGCTGTTTATCTTTGCGGGCCTCGGCGAAACAATTCACGTCGCGGAAGCGATTGGAGCGTTGCTGCTCGGGTTAATTCTCGGCGAGACCGAACACAGCGGACGTATCGAACGACTCGTCGTGCCGTTTCGTGATTTCTTTGGCGGCATTTTCTTTTTTGGTTTTGGCCTGACGGTCGATCCGTTTGGTCTGGGCGGCGCGGTTTGGTTGTCGATTGGTGCGGCAGCTTTGTCACTGCTAGGCGTGATCGTTGCGGGTCAGTTAGCCGGAAGAATTGCAGGACATCAAGGCGCGACATCTCTCAATGTCGGATTAACTCTCCTGGGCCGCGGCGAGTTCTCAATCATCGTCGCCAAACTCGCACAAGCCGGCAGCCTCGCAGCCTTAATCCAGCCGTTCGCAGCTCTCTACGTCCTAATCCTCGCTACGTTCGCACCGCTATTGGCGAAAGAATC
>DATEIS010000195.1:0-9820 GCA_035278765.1 Pyrinomonadaceae bacterium
ATTTACGTGAACTTGGTCCAATCACTAACCGGCAGCCCATACGGGACACTCTTCGCAACTTTTTCCTATCGCCACCGGCAGAAATGCTCAGTTTCTTGCAGCAGTTCCCATGCTCGATGGAAGGTTAGCCAGCTCGTGGAAGGGCAACCACGCGTGTTGTGATTGCATGCCGAGGCTCCACCATGTGATCGCCCTCAAAGTAGCGCTCTGTCTCGGGATCGAAAAACAGGCCGATTTTCCCAATCCGACATTCAAGAAACTCGACTCCCAGCAGTTGTCCCAGCGGCTTCATTCCGCCGCGCCGCTCAACTTCCTGTCGATTGCCGTGTGCCTCTACCGCCAAGCCGGTTGAGCAGGCTCGATAGCCGGTTGTGGTGTAGTCAACAACGATACCTTCGCCCGTCGACGCTTCGATATCGGCAGATTGCGAGGCCACGGATGCACTTCGTCCTTGCCAGTCGATTTTGGACTGAAATGGCAAACCCTTCAATCGGACGACGCCGCCCTCGGCTCGCGTGACAGCAATCTGAAAGATACCATCTGAGCCGTACAGTCGCTCAGGCGCATTGAGTCCGCGTCCTCTCACCTTGCGGTATGATATTTGGACGGAGAAGGCACCGGACTCATCACTGAAAATGAGTGGTTCACGCATTGCCAGTGCTAGTCCCAGAGCCCCGGTAACGGAATCCTCGTCCGCTCTGCTGTCGGCAAAGTGCGCCTCGGCGGTTGCGACGCCTGCGATGTAGCGGTCACGCAAGAAGTCCATGAGGTGCTCGGGCAGTAAGTCACGCATTTATGTTGGTGGGAAGCGGAGTCGCGTTGTACGGTAGTGCCTAATGGTTCAGTTGACCCCGGCGACGATTAGAGGCCACCATCGTTGTACCAATGAAGTTTAGAAGCGAGCAGCCCGCGCTCCGGTTGAACGAATTGTTCGACGCCGCCCCGCGCTTTCAAACCTTCGGTAGCAGTGACGAGAGTTTCCACGAGAGAATTTGCGATTTCGCTGTCACTTAGCGATCTTGAGAGAGGCATCAAATCCGCATAATGAGCGCCATCGCAATTAGAAACGCGCAGCGTGCATCTCAACTCGTCACCGTGTTCACAAAGGTAAACGTAGGCCGCGCAGTGATTCTCGTCAAAGCTGTAGCTGAAAACGCAAAGATTATTCGGAATGCCAGAATGCCAATCGACGCTTGGTTGGCCTCGGAATTCAAAGAACTGAAGTTTTGGGGCTTCAACCTCAAGTTGAGGTTTGCCGGCATAACGCGTTGCGTTTTCGTAAGCGGCAGTATTCTTAGTTGCTGAAATAACGGAATCTATGTCGATCATAGTGAGCGAATCATATCAACAACATATGCAACTGACGAGTATTTTGAGAAAGGCAGGAATATCCGAGTGTCCCAGGTGCGTTCTACAATGAAGCCACCAGAAGCACCAACCAATGACGTTGAGTCCACACGGCGAGTCGGTTTCGTCGAAAGTGCTCATGTAGAGTTCGCCTGCTTTGTGGACGAGTGTACTGACAACAAGCGGCGAATCCGGTATGAGGTTAGGATTAATGGATTCCCTTCTTCGGCGAGCTTATCTCTGGAGGATGATCGCGCCCACCTGCTGCTGAGTGACGCGGAGATTGAGGCCGCTTGCGCCTACATCCGAAAGTTCTTTCGTGAGGGCTTGCACGATGGCATGGAAATTATCCTACGAGAGGCCATTCACAAGACTCACTTTAGAGGCGGATTGACGGAGAAGGCATTCTTGAAAGCTGTTTCCGGCTACATCAAAGATGCAACAGAGCAACGGTTAAGCTCGGACGTAGCAAAGCGGAAGCGGCATAGCTGGCGTCGGTTTGAAGCCACGGCTAAAGTTCGACGAGATACTGCTTTCTTCAAAGAATACCGGGCTGAATATAACCGACTTTTTCGAGAGTACGTCAAAACTCACCGGCACAATGAAGCTCAATTCGTTAAGACGGTTTGGCGTGATCACGAGCGACAGACCTTTACTGGACGAACACCCAAATACCTGGCACTCGCCTTGCGGGTCGCACAGGCACCGCAAGGCGGTCTTACTCCGAAAGAAGCTGCGCTTGAGCGAGTAGGACAAGAGCTTGGTCTTTCTCCTGAAACGATTGACCGACATTACGTGTACGCAAGAAAGAAAAAGCCGACAAAATCGATCTGAATTCGGATCTAAATTGTCGGTTGTAATTTGTTAAGCAGGGCGAATACAATGAGAGCACCCTTTGATGGCGGATGCCATAAGTAACTTGAGGGAGCCGGCAAACGTCGCCTGAGTCCAAATTAGGCTGACGGGTACGCCCTCTGTTGCTTCCACGCTTCCAAAACGTGGCGAAGGGTGCTTTTCTTGGAACGGAGACAGCGACGGGCTTAAACCGTCTGAAGGTTTGAAAGCACGTCTCCAATCTCTTTTGGCCTTTCCGAGCCAGTAATCCTTGTCAAAGAACCTGTAGGTTTATGCGAGTAAAGAGCGCCTAGACCCTTTTTCATTGCGATATGACGCCACTGGCGTCACTATGACATTGACATAGTAGTCAATAGAGTCAATAGAATCAAGACACTCTATAGGTTGTCCACATTGATCCGTTACGCCTTAACGGTTGCGATCCGTCAATCCTTAACAACTAAAAGCGTCACGCAAATATAGCCGCATGGCTGATTGCCATTAACCATAGCGAGCCTGATCGCGCTATCCGCATGGGTATCAACGTTCGTTAAGGGCCATGCCTTTTAACGCCCATTTACTTACTCTTTCTCTCGAAAATTATTTTGACTGCTTTCGGCTGATAACGATGCGCGGTCGATCAACGAATCCTTGCAGAGCTTGATCGACGAAGCGTGCTCCCACTTCGCCTATACTCTCGCCATAGATTTCTAGTTCGGCGAGCCGATGAAGTAAATATAGGGATTGCGCCGATAGGGTATAGTTAATCGTACCCTCGTAATCGCCGTGTTGCCGGGGAGACTCAAATTCTGAAACCTGTTCTGCAAACGACTGTTCAGCTTCTACATCATACTGAGCGAATTGTTTGAGTGCCTGATCCACAAAGCGCGCACCTACTTCAGCGGCGTCCTCTCCATAGATTCCCAGTTCGGCTAACTCCTCTAGTAGAGCCAGTGAACGTCGTGATAACCAATGGTTGATGGAGTATTCGTACTCACTATCGTGAAAGTCAGTTACACGAATCGCCTTTGCTTCTTTCTCCGTAAGGTCGGAAACATCAATATTGGAGTCTCTTAGTTTTTGTGCGACCAACGCTCTATCGGTAGACTTCGGACCATCCTGTCTAATGATTCGTTTCATGCGAGGGCCTTCTTTTCAATCGTTCGCTTCTTTCCATGTGCTGTCGTGTCAGGGCCGCGCTCTTGCTCTACCAACCCTCTAAAGGCGGTACTTGCAACTTTTTTGCGCGAGACCGCCACCTCTCGATCTTTGAATCCCTATTACTTCGCCCATCGTTTAGATATGCCGAGTACCCGGCACAGACTGGGGGAGTCCACTCCCGCAACGTCTCAGAGCGGCTGCTAAGGCCTGAGATCCCTCTCACAAGATCCTCCCAATTTTTTACATCTTGTATCGTTCCGCTCTGAAACCCACTGGTAACGTCGATAGTCTTTAAGCCGTACACTTCTATGAGCCGCTTAACCGTAGGAAACCTTTCGCTGACTGTTTTAGGTACTGAGATAAAGTCGGGCATTCCGCAAAAGAGATAGTTTTCTTTCTGCGACCACGCACGGGATAGAAATTCTTCGACAGGAATCAATGGTGTACCCGAATGAATTTCGGCGTAGAAAACACCACTGAAATCGTCTCGAATCAAATAATGGACGAGGTGGACTTTTTCAGCTTTCTCAACGTTCATTAAGCTCACATCGAACGGCTTCTGTTGGTATCTAATTAGTCCGTTTTTGGTCGCGTAAAGGTGTTTAGATACGCATACTATCAATTGATGTCTTTCGTTCGAATAGCTGCTTCGATAGTTTCCGTTCATGATTTCGCTTATACCACACGAGGACGTTGCCGAGAGGTCTCTCATTGGTTTTTCGATGGTTTTTTTACGAGCAACGAGCACAGTTTCGCGCCGCGCTGGAGTGCTTGCAAAAATGTGTTGACGGGACTACGGGAGGGACAGATACTGAGCAACGGAAGGAAGGAACCTCTATTATGCTATTCCCGATTCACCAAAGCGTTCAATGTGCTAACGGTCACTGTCGCCACACCTACTTTGTGAAGACAGAGGATCTTGTTCGTGCCGCCTCACGTGCTGCATGTCCACTCTGCAATGTGGTGACGCGGTACGCGGACATACAAGCGCAACAACCCGGACTGTCTCAGGAAACTCGGAATGCTTGGAAGGCGGTCGGCGGTATCGCGGCGACCATTGGTTTCTTCATGTTTCTCGGAAAGGCTATCGACTGGGCCAACTCCTGAGCCGCGTTCGCACTATATCTTCAGGCCAAGTTTGCGAAGTTTATCTTCCTGCTCAGGTTTAAGTGTGCCTTCGATTGTCAGGTGAAAAAACCTCTGGCCCATCTTGTGGAAATCGGTGTGCGGGTAAAGACCTTCAATCGCCATATCCAACCCATCAATAGCGTCCGCTATTCCTTTTCGTCCCTGTTGGAGACATTGCTTTATTGCGTTGAGTTGCCGCGCCAGAAGTAAAGCTGGAATCGGATGGCCCTTATAAAGCTCCAACGCAATGTTCCAGTTCTCAGCCTCATGCATCGGCGTTCTTACCAGTAGGTCAAGAAAACATCCCACGCATAACGCGCAAATGAGCTGCTTCCGCCGAGCTTCGCACGATAACGGAACTCATTACCGTATGTATCCCTTCGTCTTGACTCTTTGAAATTCAGGTCAATGGACTCGACGCCGAAGGAATTCAAGTTGTGCAACTCCGCTGGTTCTGAAACAGCGTTGTGATTTCCATCCTGCCAGAGTCGCAGTGCTGCAAATACCGAATCCCGCCTATCGATGATTCCGTCAGCATTGCCGCCGTTTGCCGGTTTGTCGAACTCGGCCAGAGCCAGGAACCCATGAGGAGTTTCTGATGGTGGCTGGGGAGTTACGTTGCCGAATAGTTCGCGGCCGTTATCGATCGTGCCGTTGGCATTGCGGTCCAGCACAAGAAACGCATCGTCCGAACCGATAGCGGTCCAACTAATTCGCTCTGGCCCCTCCCCATTGAAGTCAAAGAACACTCCGTTAATTCCACCTGTCAAGGCAAATCCATCACCATTAACATCTACAAGCACAGGCGAATTTCTGATGCATTTACACTGTATGCAACTCCAATGATAGTCAGGGAAACACATATCGTAACTGAAAGAACTGTACCCCGGATCTCCGACGCACGGATAGCAACGGTCATTCGGTAACGGTGTAGGCGTGGGCGTAGGTGTTGGTGTGGGTGTTGGGCAACCCAAGCAGCTTTTGCTCTCAAACTTCACAACGCCTTGACAGTCCATGTAGCTCACTGAATATATTGAATTTGGCTCAGTTCCACAGTTGCACGAACAAGAATCTTTATCACATGTGTTGTCGCAGGGCGTAAAGACGCCCGTAAAACCGCCGGAACAACGCTCATACTCCCAATGAACTGTGCAATCCCCATCATTTTCTGTGGACGTGTCACAAAAGGTCACTCTCTTGCAATCCGTTATTGCACTGCTCTGCGCTCCAATCACGCCGTAGATGGCAAGGATACAAGACAAGATGATGAGTGCTTTTCGCATCGGAAACTCCTTGAGGCTTCGAATCAGTTAATACCCTGCGGCGGCATCGTTGAGAGATACTTCTGTACTTCCGTTGGGCCACGCTGTTTATACAGTTTTCGCAGTGCGATGCCGTATCGTCTAGCACCCTCTTTTTGAGTGATGTTACTAAGGCCGATCTCCGGTCTCCGTAACTCCTCATCACTTGGTGTTGACTGTACTAGTGTGTCTACTGCCTTCTGCTTAGACTCCTTCGCAAGCCAACTTTTATATTTCACTGCTCCCGCTCTAAAGTCTTTAATTAGCTTTGACCCTTCCACATCAGGCCCCATGCTGGTGCTGTCCTCAAATTCCACGTAGTCAATGTAGACCTCGATCCCTTTGATTACAGCGTTGTGATAAGTAAACACCCCACCAGGCCGTAGTGAGTTTGAACCTCCGGGCATTATATTTTTTTCTTTTTCGTAGAAATCGGGGTGGAAATAGGTTAGTAGAATTTGATTTCGTGAGTCTTTGGTTTCCCGACCACCCTCCTCAAGTACCGTTGAATAGATTATGTTTGCAGCAGTAATACTCTTGTGAGTATTGTTCCTCAAAACACACTCGAACCCATTCAAAACGTTAGGTGGTGTAACGCTAGCAGTTCCACACACCAACTCGACGCTACTGCCATTTTCAGGCTGTAGCTGTTTGACAGTAGTCGGAAGCTGTAGGTTTTGGTTGCTCTGTTTATCAGCACCATTAGTCGGTCTTTGTAAGGCGCTGGTTGCAAGGGCCGCCACGCCCAACAAAAGTAATAGTCCGATAACGATTGCAGTTCTGAAACGCATAGTGAACCTCCTCTTTTGTTTCGAGTATGATTGACATCAAGCACTACTTGAGTTTTCAACCTCACGGCGCTACAAAAACCACGTCCCACGCCCAGCGTCCGAGTTGGTTGCCCTGAGCGTTTTTTACCTTAGCTCTGTAAAGGAACTCATTGCCGTACTGGTCTATTTTCTTTGCGAGCTTGTGGTCTAGTTCGATAGTTGCCACCCCACGCGCCGTTAGTGAGTACAATTCAGTGGCCTCCGAAGCTCCGTTATGGTTGCCATCCTGCCACAGGCGAAGCGATGAGTAGACCGAGTCTCCCTGATCAATGACGCCATCACCATTGCCGCCGTT
Source organism: Pyrinomonadaceae bacterium (assembly GCA_035278765.1). Lineage (GTDB taxonomy): Bacteria > Acidobacteriota > Blastocatellia > Pyrinomonadales > Pyrinomonadaceae > PSRF01. Next base: position 6,897 of record DATEIS010000195.1, read on the forward strand.
CGATGGTTTGTCATATTCAGCCAGAGCGAGAAAGCCGTTGGTACGCTGTCCGGCGGAAGGTGCCGATTGCGGCGTGGCATTTCCAAACAGTTCAGCACCGTTATCGATCGTGCCATTGCCGTTGCGATCCAGTACTAGAAACGCGTCATCAGACCCCGCCGCTGTCCATGCTGTTGCCTCCGGGATGCTGTCAGCGTCCAAGTCAAAGTTGACGCCATTGCTTGCATTAGTGAGGCTAAAACCATTCCCAAGCACATCGATCAACAATGGTGTCTTGTCAATCGTTCCAACACACCGGCACGGCTGCGACTCGTAATCAACATCCGTGCACCACATTACCCACCAAGCGGTGCACCCTCCGCCACCCGCAGTCGGCGTTGGGGTCGGCGTTGGAGACGGAACGCCACACCTGTTACACGCAAAACTCTCAGACTTCACGATGTCTGTACAGGTGTCTTGCCACGACACTCCATAGCCATTTGTAGCGCAACTACAAGAGCAAACGCCTTTGCATCCGATGTTAGTACATGAGTCGAACACTGAACCGTGGCTGACGCCATCGCATCGTAACCAGTGAAATTCAACCTTGCACCCCGTGTTCTTCCCGTCATTGAAAGTTGCACTATTGTTCACCTTGCAGGGGGGATTTCCGAAGGGTTCTTTGCAATCGCTAATTGGAGACTGTGTAGATCCCGACCGTGACATGAGTATGATCACAGTAAGAAGCACACAAACAGCCACAACGCTCGAAATAACTAGACGTTTCATGTTTCAGCCCTCCCCGGTATGCTGTTATCTGTTTGGTGTGTTTAGGTAGTTTTCGACGTCCGCTGCACCCTTTGTCTTAAAGGTCTTGAGAAGTTGGAGACGGTATCTATCGGCACCCATCGTCTGATCGGAATCTAGCTTGAGTTCTTCGGGAATGCTCTGCGTTTCAATTACCGGAAGAATCGTTGCTAGTGATTTCCCGGCCCGCGAATACTTTTGGGCCAACCAGCCCTTATATCGTCGAGCTCCTTCACGCATCGCATTAATCCTGCGCTCTCCTTCTCCTCCGAAGCCGTAAGCCGTCTGGTCAGCATACGAGACGTACTCAACGGTTAGCGTTATCTCTTTGATAACCACTCCCTCGTTGAAGCTAAGAGGTCCAGCGGATTCCATAGACATTTGAGTTCCGTGAAGAAAAGGTCGCCCGCCTACGTCTGAATGAAAGCCTGCGTCCACGGTCGAGTACCTTGATTGTGAATAGGCTTTGCCGCCCTCCTCGTAGCTAATCGTTTTGACGAGCGCGATGGCTATTACGGGTTTACCGGAATTGTTTCTAAGTGTGTAGGTAAGGTCATCCAGCTTGTTGGGCGCACTCGAAACAATCTTTGGCTGGATTATTTCAACCGGTACGACACCATCTTTCGTCGGCGGCTGATTAATCACTACTTTAATCGCTGCCGCGTCGCGAGACTGGAGTCCTGTACTCCCATGCCAAGCAAAGGCCACACCCACTAGCACCGCAATCAGCGCAATGCCGGTTACAAACTTGAATTTCATGGTAGTTCTCCTAAGACTGACGAGACTGACGAAGAATCTCGTTGTGAAGATCGGTTGTTGGTTGAGGCGCGAACTACTCTTGTAGTTAAGCCGAATGGGGGAATTCGTTGAGCGTTATGACGTTTATACGCCTGATTTCAAATTCGAGTCAATTGGAAGCTACGCTCCAAACCTTCTTACTCTCACGTGATTTCTAGAGTTCGGGGCCGACCGCCTGGGCTAATCAGTCGGCCCCTCTCGCCACGCCTTCTTATTTGACCATGACGAGCCTGTATCAGAGCCACTCGCAACCTACGGCACGAGCGGCTCTGATCTGAAAGATGCTTGGTTTGTCACCGCCTTCACATCTTCCAGTTTCTATATCGCTTAGGCGAGCCGACAGCCACGGGATCTTGTCGGCCCCCTTTAACCACGTGCGCGGGCGATAACGTGGTTACAACCGCGAGCACTTGCGTCTTGGCCTCGTACTCGCACCTCTTTTGACGCTGCTGCGTCTCAACGACTGATCTTTCGTGCAAAGGCAAAGGCGTCTAATTGCCCCCCAGGACCACTCGGCAACCGGCTCACGCGCCGCCCAACGTGCCGAGTGGTCCTGTTCTGGAAGATGTCACCCGCTTTGCCCACCATCATCTTCCAGCGGTTTCGCTACCCTTGCCGTAGAGGCATTCGCAATCTTCGTTCGCGGCGGCGAATGCCTCTGCGAATGGGGAACTGGCCCTCCCAGACCGGTTTCCCACTCCCCGTTATCAAGATGCTCATGTCTCCCGCTCACGCTCCCCAAGTAAGCGGGTGACGGTTCCGACAAGTGATCCAATGCCTTCGGGTTTACGCAGAAATGCATCTGCGCCAGCTTCCCGCGCCGTCGCTTCGTCGAGTCTGCCTGACATCATTACGATAGGCATATATCGACGATGTAACATGCTACGGACTTGTTCTATCAACTCCACCCCACTCAAACCCGGTAGATCATGATCGACCAGCAGCAGATCGTAATCGGCATCACTTGCGAGTTCATCGAGGGCTGCATTTCCCTCTACCGAATGACCGATGATCCAACCCTCGTGCTCTGCCATTTCTCGCACTAATCCCGCTACCGTCAGATCGTCCTCTACATGCAGAATCCGAACTGCCTTACTCGTTTGCTGCGGAACCTGATTTACGTGGCCGCTCGTCGGTTCATTCGAAATAACGTCTTGCTCACTGATCGAAGTCGTAAGATTGCGCAGATTCTTGTGAGGATTCTTGAGCATGTATTGAAGGTTCTGGCGCCCGCTCAACCCGAGCAAGCGTGCCGCTCGTGCAACCACGCCGCCCGCATCTTCGAGCGCCATCTGAATGTAACGTGCCTCGTGTCGATGTAACGTTTGCTCAAGCGAGAA
>DATEIS010000196.1:0-17102 GCA_035278765.1 Pyrinomonadaceae bacterium
CATTCTTTAGATGACAGACTGAATTACATTACCGATGTTGAGGTTCGGTTGATAGTTAAGCGCCTGCTGGAAGAAATTGGTGCGTGGGATACAAGTGGCAAAATATCCGTGGAGGCTATTAAGTATTCTATCGCGCTGAAAATCTCGGGCCGAAATTTTGCCTACATCAGTCCGCGCAGAAACTTCTTCCTCATAGAAACCTTTAATCAGGATGGTAAGTGGGTCGGCTATCCTATCCATTCCAATGAAGACTTGACCGCAGCTCTTGAGCTAGTCCGAGCGAGCTTCACACGATATCGAAAATAACGTTGCCTCGCGACCTAGTGCGGGGCTACATGGCTAACGACGATAAATGAAGGAAGACGCTTTTCGCCTCTGGCTCTTGAACCACCACTGTAATGCGGACGGTGGTTCCCTCGATATCCGCACGATTAGTTCAAGACTGTCAAACTGTAGGACCGTTGAACACTATGAAGGGGATCTCGATCTACAGTTTGATCAAGATCATCTTTGCCGCCTGCTCGAGCGCATGACCTATACGAGGGAAGAAGAGAGGCAGAGCCGGCCCGCTCGGCACCGAATTCCAATTAATGGCAATCTCCGAAATGGCAGTGCAACACTTAGATCAGCAGTTTCGCTGTACAAGCAATTTCGTGAAAACTGGGTTGAGGGTACTCCGACTATTCCGACGACTATGATCAGAGAGCGAGTGCGGAATACCCATGTCGTCAAATCAGCGGAGCGCAGGACTTGGCCCACTTGGGATCAGCCGGGTACGGCTGAGATATTGGCCCTGGCCAGAGCTACCACGCCATTCGTTCGGTTTCTTAGTCCGGATGTCGTTCGCTCCGTCGTTGAAGATAACGAAAAGTACCGAGACGAGTGGACGGAAGCGCTTCAAGTAAGACAGATCGATCCTGTCGCCTACCTTTGGGAACGATCATCATGCGCTTTTCCTGGAGTACGACGCTATGCCGGAAGTCGCGAGATTGCAGCACATCGAGGGCATGCGCAACTTGAGGAAACACAGACCGTAAACGCTCTAGCTTTGGATGACAACGACTACCCAAAACAGATTTGGTCGTTCGTGTTTCGCGGCGCGCAGTTTTCAAAGTTTGGTCCGTCAGGTTATGCATTGGCCCATCTGGCAGATCACAAAGAACATGGCAACCGATATAAAACAGATTTCGAGGTGACAGCAGCCGAAAAAAGTATTCTACCGCTATTCGGCTTGTACACCTGTCTTTCAAATACGGTGTACACCCCATTGAGTCTAATCAAACCTACAGACTTTGTAGGGACGATTCGTTCTTTATTGATTCGTCGGGCACAACAACTATACGGGGAAGTTTGCCAAATTCTACCGCCATTTCTTCGAGTTCCTGACACGCCATCCGCCGATTGGAACGTGAACGAATTCAAGTGGGCCGATCCGGTTGGATCTACGCAGCACATCCAAAGCTTTCTGGCCTTTCGCAGAGATAGAATACGAAAGCTGATTGATATGAAGGTGCCCAACAGAGATTGAGCTCCCAAGCCTGCTGTACGCCGCCTCTTAACTGTCAGATCAAGTTTGGCTATTACATCTGAACCAAATCGTCTGCCGAATCTATTCTTTCGTTAATCGATGCTGATGATATGCACGCACCTCTTCCAAATAATGAATCAGTGAGTCACCATCGCCGCGCAAGTGCGGTTGCTTGTAATCAGTTTCGGTCGCATCGAAAAAGGTATCGATCGCACTCATATAATCACGAATGCTACTAAGGCCATTGTCTATCATTTGCCGAGTAATATCGGGAAGCGGATCGTGATGATGGCTTAGCGCCGCTGCCAAATCGTTATGCGCAATCACCCGATTTCGCATACGCCGAAACGGTTCACAGTGCTCATCCGTCTTGGTTTGAAGCGCTCGGATCTCTGTCAATAAGTCCTTGTAGTCAGTTTCTTCGATCATGTTTGTTAGACGAGACAGAGTGAGATTTTCTTTTTTGAAACTTGTAGCCGGATCAGTCAAGCGGCTCATGGTGAGTAACACATCATGGAGCAAGCTGTCGTAAATAATCTGAAATAAGTCTGGGCCAAAATCGTTCAGTAAATCGATTCGTTCCTCGCTTGTACCGAATAGCTGGCGATGAATATTCCACTTTGCGTGCAACCAAAATACTTCGTCCTGTAGAGCTGTAAATACTGCTCTTATTTCCGACGGCATGCTCCGAACACTCGTCATTATTCACCTTACTCAGGGCGCACTCACCGGTGTCTTCATCGATAACGACCGACAGTCGTTTGTGATGTGACACCCTATTAGGCGCCTCTTTGCTTAGTTAGTTCATCAAGCACGTCCAATGTTGTGTCTATCTTTTTGTTCTCGTCTGCCCATTTCAATAACTCAAGCTTTTGCTGGTCCAAGTTCAAAGTTTCTGATGGTCGCTGCCCTATTGGGATTTCGAGTAAAAAGACTAGCTCGAGGTATTGATGTCTTTGCAGCTCTCTGATCAATGTCAAAATCTTAGTCCGCTTGTCCGCTTCTGATCTGTGTTGAGTCAGATCGCCTCCCATTTGTGGCTGGGGGGCGCTGGTAAACTCAGCCGCATCGGTTGGCCCATCAGTGTTGAGTTGACATGCGTAAGCTTCAAATTCTTCATCTCGTTTACCAGCAACGACGTGCTTAGGCCCATAGAGGAGTTTCTGCGCCGGCGACAAACCTTCGAACGTCGACTGGTCCACCAGAAAACCACCCGGTGCGGCCTTTGCTTCTAATCGCACTGCTCGCGCGATTGTCGAACCCGCAACATCGTATCCGCCGCCGGGTTTTCGTTGCATAACGATTTCGCCGGTCGCCGCACCGATGCGGAAGACGCGCATAGCAAACCGATCCTTGCGCTTTCTATTGTGTTCCTGAGTCGCCCGATTAATTGCTTCCGCAAAAGTATGTGCTTGCTCCGCAGAGTCGAAGGCCAAGATCGCTCCATCACCAGTCAAACTCATAACATTGTCTTGAGAAGAGTTCGCCGCCTTAAGGCCGAGGTCAATAAATCCGTGGATCTGTTGATTGACCTGAGCGACTGTACGGACGTCGAGGCTTTCTTCGACATTACGGGAAATTGAGCTATACCCTACTAAGTCCAATTCCACGATGGTCTTTGTTACAGTTTTCGCGTTCTCCGTCAAAGCTGGATCCATCTTTGGCGTCCCAAACCTTTGCTGACAATAATCCCTCATCCGCTTGTGGTATGCATTGGCTCTTTCGATGGCTCGATTTACACCAGGGCGATACAGCTCAACAAAAACCCACGCAGGTGAACCGTGCTCTGGATCATAAATGCCTTTCGAATGAACGTACTGTTGAACAGTGCTGAGAAAACCATCAGCTTCCGAAGCGATATCTTCCCAATCCATGTCGCGAATAGTGGATGGGTAAAGATCTGGAAGAATCGGCTCGAAAGCCATTGGAAATTCCTTTAAATCTTCGTGATTCTTCAACAGAGTTGTAATCATCTTTATTGTCCAGAAGTACGCATCGTTTAGTTCTACGTCCAATGCAGTGCACCAACTGGCCATCGAGATTGAAGATTCAAGCAGCTTGTAATAAGCCTGGGCTACAAGCATTAGAACAATTAGTCCAGAGTTGCGTTGGTCCTCGGGAGGCATTGTTGACAGCTCGTCTTCTGTTGTGGCTTGCGCTTCTTCAGCGTCAGCATCAGTTTTTAGATCTACATCCGTCATTTTCTCTCTCAGTAAACGCTCCCATGTCCGAGCACGCATCGCATATTGGGCCAACGTTATAACGTAAGTCGGCGGAGGTGGATCGTAGATACCGGGGTCGGGATCGTCGTAGAGTTCAAGGGCCTCGATGGCTTCATCCAATAAGACCTGATTGCTAACAGAGAACGCTTTGCGTTGTTCGAATGTGAACGTTTCGCCAAATTCGCCAAATTGGTTGGTGAAAAGGTCGCACAGAGCCCGTGCTATTGAGTCCCCTTTCAAACGATAAAAGACTGTGCGTGCAGTTTGTTCCGGCTGTACGGGTTGTGATGCAAATAGATAGTATTCAGATCCCATAACGTTAAGCCCAACTGTACCATGAGGGGCCGCATCACCATCGCAGAGGGCTCGAATATTTTCTAGGGTTCGGGCAGGCGGCACAGCATCTTCGCGTTCTAAAAAGAGGCGCAAGCATTCCCCTGCGATGAATTCCATTACCAGGAATGGTAAACGGTTATGAAGACCAAAATCCGTGGCGGTGACGATCTTGCGAGGGCTCATCGCAGCCATAGCGAGAGCCCCCTGATGTAAACGCGTGACGAACCTTGGTTGGCAAGCTAACGTTGGCAGAATGACTTTGACTGCATGTGGCCGATTTAGAAACCGATGTCGCGCTTTATAGACGATGCCCATGCCCCCATAACCGCGGCGACGTTCGAGAATATAACGGTCGGCCAATAGAGCCACGAGTGTTGGTGTGCCGTCCTTCTGGCAGTCGTTTATCTCATCCTGAAAGCGAGAGTTGCAGGCGGGGCACTCTTTCATGGTAAGATCTCCTTCTAGTTTCACAGGCATTGACGATAGTTTCTCGCTGCTTGAAGCAGCTTCGGCCGAACCAATCCTTCGGCTAACCTCAAAGCGAAAAAAACATGCTCACACCACATTGCCTTTTCGTCTCGCGTCCAACAACGCTCTCTTAAAACCTAAACCTGAAGGAGTATCTTCGTGCCTATCACAGAAGAGATCACACAATTACTTCGGGAGTGGAGAAACGGGCGAAATGACGCACTTGATCAAGTTTTCCCGCTCGTCTATGACGATCTCCGCCGGATTGCTGCGAATAACCTGAAACATGAGCGCGTCGGCCATACTCTGCAGCCGACTGCCTTGGTGAACGAACTGTACTTGAGCTTTTCAAAGGGGAAACCAGTGAGTCTCGCGAATCGTGTGCACTTCTTTAAAGTTGCCGCGAAGCATGTAAGACACATTCTGGTTGATTACGGTCGTAAGCGCAGTGCAGAAAAGAGGGGTGGCGGTCAGGCGCCCGTCACGCTAGAGGAGGAGATACTGGTTTCAACGAAACCGCGAATCGAAGTGTTTGCTCTCGAAAAAGCTCTGAAAGATATGGAAGATTATTATCCGGAAGGAGTGCAGATGGTTGAACTAAAGTACTTTCTTGGCCGGACCAATAAGGAAATTGGTGAGATTCTGAAACTCACTGAACGAGGAGTCGAGGCGCGATGGACGAAAACCAAAAGATGGCTCTTTAAAGCGCTGAGAGAAGAAGTCAATTGACTCCTGAGCAATTCAAACAGATCGAGCAGTTGCTGGACCGGGCAAAGCAGGTCGAGCCTCCGAATCGTCTTTCCTGGTTACAGGAGCATTGTGCCGGCGATACGTCTTTGTTTACGCAAGTCTGCAAATTAATGGCGGCCGAGGAGGAGATGGGAAGTTTTCTTCAGGAACCAATTGCCATAGGTGCTGTACTGCCTGCTGAGAAACAAGCTGCCGAGAAGTATTGCCCAAACTGTCGGCTAACCTATCCTAAATCAGCGACGCTTTGCGATGTGGACCAGGCATTGCTGTCGTTACACGATAAGAACAATCTGGTAGGTCAAACACTCGATGACAAATACAAGATTGATGCGCTCGTCGCATCTGGCGGGATGGGCTTAATTTACCACGCCACCCAGCCTAAGTTAGGCGGCCGTGAGCTCGCTATTAAATTCCTGCGCTTTGAACTGACCCTGTTTGATGAGAAATCTGTCGCGCGCTTCGATACGGAAGCTGCCATTCTAGCCAACCTGCGACATGAAAACATCGTCACGATCCATGATAATGGAACGGCCGACGCAGGCGTTTATCTGGTCATGGAATGGCTTACCGGCCGGACGCTTGCGGATGAGATTCAAGCTGCTAAGTATCTACCTCTGAATGAAACCGGGAAGATTGTTAGTCAAGTTTCAGCGGCGCTGGCAGTAGCTCATAAGCAAGGGATTTATCATCTCGACATTAAATCCGGAAATATCTTCCTGAGCAAAGGACTTGACGAGCGCGAAACGGTCAAGATTCTCGACTTTGGCATTTCAAGACTAAGGCGCGAGACTAGCGCGCACGTAACCACCGAACTATGCACACCTGAGTACGCCAGTCCGGAACATTTTAAGCGCGGCGAGACGATTGATGGTGGAGCAGATATCTATTCTTTCGGCGTGGTGCTTTACGAAGCCTTGACAGGAAAGCGGCCCTTTGACGGCAATCCGATGCAATTGATGTATCAGCATGAGAATGCTCCGCGGCCATCGCTGCGAAGCTTGCGGCCTGAGATTCCGAGAGAGCTCGACAAACTGGTGCAGGGGATGATGGCGCCAGACAGAGCGAACCGCAGGCCTCAGAGAATCGAGCAACTACCTCTGTTATTTGAGGAGGCCTCAAAACCGACGACGGTGCCAGGACCTGAAATCGATTGGAAGCGGATTGCCGCAACGCTAGTTCTCTTATTGCTTGGTGCAATTTTAGTGTACTTCTCATTCCAACGTACGCGGCAAAACCCATCCGGTCCTGTATCAGGCAGTGTTTCAGTGACTGAATCTACAGCGCAACCGCAGAATGAATCTTCACCGAACGCGAACCAACCGCCAACAGAAAATTCCTCACGAGGACCTCGTCCCCGGAAGGATCGAATCAAAGCCTCCGAGGTTGTGAATAATGCTCCTTCAAATCAGCAACGCTAAATTGTCACCGTTGGTGCTGAGCCTTTTGGTTCTGCTCGTGAGCCTTAATGTGTCAGCACAGAATGAGACCAGGGCGCGCAAGATTGAGCCGCCATTGAACTCCAAGGTGAAACTGGCTGTGTTGCCATTTCGCAATGCTTTAGTCCGTCAAACCTCACGAGACGCAGAGGAGGTTGCGGCACTAGGAGAGGGCATAGCGGACAGCCTGACTAACGCTTTGAAGACCATGCCTACAATCAGCGTCATCGATTCTGAGATTGTTCTTAGGGCAGCAGCCAGATTTCCAGGTACAGAAATAAGCGTCAAGGATGAGGATGCTATCCAGGTTGCGGAGAGTCTTTCTGCTCAAATAATCATCGTCGGCAGTTTTCAACTGGTCAGGGACCATTTGCATGTAGATGCACGTCTGTTGACGCTCGGGACCATCAGGCCCGCGAGCAAATTGGTAGCCGACTGTAGGTACCCGGAGCAGTATTCAATGATGGTGACCGAACTGATGACGGCCATTTTGCCCAGGTTAAAAATACCGCTGGCTCAATTGAAGACCGCAGCGGCTCAGAGTGAGTTAAACGGAGTTCATTCAAGAGAGACTTTAAAGTGGTACAACCTGGGTATTCAGCAGGAAAACATTGGCACGGAAGAATCACTGGAGCAGGCAATTAATCTCTTCGGGAAGGCCCTCGTGATTGAACCAGATTTTGCCCAGGCACTGGCTGAAAAGTCGAAGGCTGAGAGGCGTCTATATGCAATCCGCAGAGATCAAAATCTGCTACAAGCAGCGCGGAATAATGCGGTGCAATCTGTATCAAAGTCTCCGAATCTGGGCAGAGGCTATGGCGCATTGGCAGGTGCGCAAAGGATAGCCGGCGAGACAGCGAGTGCCCTACAGTCTGAGAAGAACGCCAGGAGTATGTCACCCGGCGACCCCGGATCGCTCATTGACCTGACCAGAGCACAGGAACAAGGAAAGCTGGTGCGAAACGCGTACACGGATAGGCTGTTTGCCGCTAACCCGGAACTGTCTTTACTTTTTCCGCAGCTGCCGAAGGTACTGGTCAAGAACAGTACCGATTACGCTTTGACGGTTATGGTGATTCCGGATGGAGGACAGGCCTATCCTACAACAAGGGTACCTGCCAACTCGTCGAGGATCATTGCTGTGTTTCCTGGTCACTGCAAGCTTGTGGTCGAGTCAGAGTTGGGGAGATTGGAGGACAAAGCCGAGTTCCGGGAAGGAATAGACCAGGATTATGAGATTTCCGGTACGTCTTTCCCGGTAGGAACATTTGTTCTCGTTAACGAGGGTAATTGCCCTATCAATATACGCATAACCGGAGTGAGAAGTAAGTCCCTAATTCTTCAGGCTGGGGAAAAAACAAGTGTAACCATGGCGCCGGGGAATTACTCCATAACGGCTCGTTTGCAGACAGCAATGACAGAGAGCGAGTACGAGTTGCCTGCGGGGCAGGAGGAGGTAATAATTTACCGGACAAGTTGTGGGCGTTATGCGATGTTCGATCCAGCGAGTTTGGTGATCGAGAACGATGGGAATGCGCCGTTGCAGGCAACAATCACAGGTGATAGGAGGTACAGTGTGACTGTGCCGGTAGGAGGAAGGAATGTGATGTTACCAGCAGGCTCCTACCGCGTTCGTTTGACGTGTGGCAACAAAGTACTGGAAGCAGGAGAATATGAGCTGAGTGCGGATAGTGAAACCAGGATTGAGGGAAGTTGCCAAATCATAAGGCGATACATTTATCGCTGAGCCTATGCCTTCGAAATCAATCAACGAAGTGCGAGACCGAGTCACAATGCAGAAAGCGCACAGAGAATACAATCACATCTCATCTGGCTGCCACTTCGAACGCTTTTAGTTCAACACACGGGCGAGGCAGTGGAGGAATCCCTTACCTAGCGTGAAAGCGCCGCTTTCTGAGCTGCCTTAGCAGCTCTTGTCGACTCTTAAGCCGAAGCGAGGAAGGCAGTCAAGGGCGGAGCGAACTGTTTTATAGTTCGCGGAGTTCATCGGAGCGCAGCGGAGACCCTTTACGGCCTCCGTAGCGGAGGCTCCCGTATCGCTCTTACTTGGATTGGTAAAGGGCAGGGAGCGAGTTATTGAATTAGCTGACTCAGCGATTGATTGGAATTTCGACATCGACACTGAGAGCGCCGCGTCGACTGATGTTTGGAAAGTGATTAGCGGTAGGAAAGATCGAAGTGCTCTTACGGAAATCAAATTGTTAGTTCGATTTCATCATCGATGATTTGTTCGACAGGAATTTTTACGAGGTGGGCATAGGCGAGCAGGATAGCGAGCGGCGGTTCGTTCTTGTCGAGTTCGTACTTGGAAATAGTCGTATGGTCGATCAGATTCTCAACACCAAGTCGTCTGACCATTTCTCCCTGAGACACTCCTAAGCTGAGACGGATTTGCAGGAGCTTCTTTGCAAGATGTTTCGGACGGGGTCGCGGGTGTCCCATAGTTTCTAGCTTTCGGTGAAAGAGGTTGATTTGTGCGAATGACTGGAGCGTCTAGTCGGCGGCAGGCCAAGAAGAATTCAGTTCAAATTATTCGCTGGTCGTATTACGGGCAGTCGAGAATCTGTGGATTGTGAAGTTCGTCTGCAAACTCTGTGATAAAGGCTTCCGCCTGTTCTTTATTCTTGAATATAAATGCCGTATTGAAGTCGGTAGAGAACAGACTCGGAACGCCTGATATGTAACCGTGAAATGTCACTATGATTACTCCAGTCTCCGTTTCTCCACCTGCTGCATCAATCCGCCGAAGTCGTTCCAACATTGCCTGATTGATCGCCTCAGCATAAAGTTCGTCCGCATTGGGAATGTGACCGATCTCTAACAGGTGAACGTTGGTGCCAAGAATCGCGAGCAAAGCTAGTCCCGCTCCGTCGGTTCCTATTTCCGCATCTTCTGGCACATCCATTAACCAATCGAGCAGTTCATGTTTAGTCGTTGGCATAGTTGTCCTCTTTTTGTTCTCGCGAGGAAAGTTGAGTCGATGACATCGCGGGCCAACTCGCTTTGAACCCTCACCTGAATGACAGCTTGGCTGCAAGTTGGCCCGCGATTGTTTTCTGGAATCTATTTGGCTTTGGCCTTCTCGATTAAACTGATCTCTTTAGTGAGCACGTCGCGAAAGCGCGTGAGAATGGCAATAAGTAAATTGATTTTGGCCAGGGATCGACGACGCTCTCGCTTAGTCCCCAGAAAAAATTCAATCTGGACTCTGCGCCGGCAATCGGCAATGGTAAGCATGTTGTGACCCCACCTGTATTCGCCCTCATTAGAGGATTCAACCTCAGCGAAGATATGCGACGTATATCCGGTTGAGACAGGCGAGAGGAATGAACGCTTGCGAAGAGAGAAAACGTTTTTCATGTTAGCAACCTCGGAGGAAATGATTACGTGAAACCTTCGTGTCTCTAGCTAAACCATTTGTAGTGTCAGTTCGATTGAGAGACAGAGAGGCTGGATACGCCAAGAACGCAGCGTGTGGCTTATCTGGTCCAATGCATTAGCTTTGATTTTATGGGCCAGGACCGGCGAAATTCTTTTTGCTGAGGGTAACGCCAACTGAGTAGCCGACGATTACTTCCTCCCCAGGCGTGGGAGTTTGGTCGATAATCAATCCGGGTTGAACGGCTGGATCGTAACGTGTCGCCAACAGTCGAATCTTCAAGTTAGCGGCATGAAGCTTCCTCTCGGCGTCTTCATAGCTCAGTCCTTTGATTACTGGAACCTTGGTTTGAGCTGGTCTAGACCGGCGCTCACGTTGGACGTCAAGACTTAGACCCAAAAGCGCAATTGCCGGTATAACGACATACACAGCGAGCGATAGCGTCACAAGAAATCTGATGAGCAGTTTCTGTTTGCCTCGCAGGGTGTAACCGACGAGGACGCCAAGTAAAAATCTCATTACGGCGGTTCCTTTCGGAGATCCTTAGTGAATCACCGACTCGTTAACCGCCTCTTTTTTCTTATTGTTGTGTTGAGGAATGTCGGTCGAAGGAAAGCGTGATGAAGGGGTGTAAATTTCGTGGATCATCAGTAAGTGCGATCAGCATACGGTCGCCGTCACTTACATTTGGTTGTTTCGCCACTTGGTCCAACCAACTGATTGCTGACAAATCTCGCTAGTCTGGGCTGAGAAAAGTTGGGTTTTTTAGAATCGGTTTGATCTGCCGTCAACCTTCCGGTCAAGGTTGAATCCATCTTTGTAAGTAACTGAAAAATCCTAAGGTTGTGAGCGCGAGCACACTTACTGAGCTTAATAGAACCAACTCAAGTGCCCTTGAGGGCTTTGGGACTCCTAGAATTGGCTCCTTGCCAGACTTTTGTTTGCCAGACTTTTGCCAGACTTTTAAAGCGCACTTGCTGGTACGAGCAGCCCTAAATGTTTCAACCTGGACGCAATCCGCTGTAATTTGCTTGTTTATGGCAGAAATGAGAGGAAGAAAATCGCTGATCTAAAGATTATGAATCCCACGCTCTAACCATCTGAGCTACCCCGCCATGCTTTTATTATCAACAGTTTACAGCGTCAAGCGCAAGTGGTCGTAGTGGGCGTGTGGCCAATTTGTGGACAACCTGTTTGGAACTGAGCATTGCTGCCTCGACCGCTGCACGTTTGTTTCTCTCCGTCGCACGAACATAACGAGCCGTCGTGTGAATGTCAGAGTGTCCCATTAGCGCCGCGATTGTAAAAGCGTCGAAGCCAGCTTCACCGAGTCGCGTCCCGAAGGAAGCACGGAGATCGTGCCAAACCAGACCTTCGATTCCCGCGATCTTGAGAGCCGTTTTGTATCCCTTCTTGATCTCCTTCACCCGTTCTCCCGTATGAGGATTTATGAACACGTACCCTCGTCCGGTTGATTCCTTGCGGAGAGCACTAAGGATCTCAAAGACTTCGGGATTCATCGGGACTTCACGATCCTTACCATTCTTTGTCTTGGTTAAGATCAGGACTCCCCGTGACAAATCCACTCTCTCCCAACAGAGATTAAGTTGCTCGCCCAGGCGCATCCCAGTTCCCAACGCTATCTTTACCATCGGCTTCAGATGTGCACGTGGCCCTTCAAGAGCGGCCATCAGCGCCGGTTCTTCTTCCGGCATGAGATAACGATAACGTTTGTTGTCCAACGTGTACTTCTTTACTTTCATGCAGGGGTTGGTGTCCGTCACCTTGTAGTCAATCGCTAGATTAAAAATCTTACTCAGTAGATGAAGCTCGAGATTGACTGAGGCTAAACTACGAACCGTCTGCCGCGCCGTGATCGACTCGCGTCGGTCACGTTTGAATTTCTCAACCAACAGCGGCGAAATCTCGCGAAAGGTTTTGCCGCCAAAATACTCGCGGATTGTACGAGCTCGAAACTCGTCATGTTTCCACGAGCGCTTATTCGCTTTGGACCACGGCACAAAGACCTTTTCGATGAAGTCAGCCAATTTCTCGCTGCCTAAATCGAGTTGGCCAAAACGTCCCTCAAAGATCTCCTGCTTGATCTTACTCTCCGCTTGTTCTGCTTGCTGCTTCGTCCGTGCTTCGGAAAGTACGCCTCGGTAACGGACGCCACGCACTCGAAAGTAGTAATGCCAGTGCGTGCCTTTCTTTCCTCTTTTGTAAACAGCCATAGTGTTCTCCTTGAGCGTTGCAGCCACCAAGAGAACGCGCCGCATAGTAGCAGCATCGATCCCTCAAGTCATCAGTTTTTTCGGCGCGTCCACGCGAGGATTTCATCGAGATCGAAACGGAGAATATTTGAGCCGGGCGGCTTGCGATAGGGGATACGCTGTTGGGCCACCATTTCGTAGATCGTTCTTGGTTTCACGTTCAGTAGTTGAGCGACGTCGCTGACTTTTAAAAGCTGCGACCGCTTGGCTGCCGTAGCTGAATCGAACTGTGTAGTCATTGCTTAATACCTCAAATGCTTTGCTGTGTTTCTTTCTACATAAGGAATGCGGCGATTTCCTGACTCTCGCTCTCAACCGCCAGCTCGGTGGCTTGTTTCTGTGTCGGATCAATTTGGGGCGAGTTTTGGTTTGTGCCGTTAACGCGTTCGTTGTGCGGTTGTTCGTGCGTTGCGAGCGGATCGTTAGTCAATTCATTGCGGTCTTGTTGAATGTCGCGGGAATTGCCCTTCGTCGCTTCAAGCGCCATTTCCTTATTAGTCGCGCGATTAAGAGTCTCGCGCAGGTTTTGCGTGGAGTCGGTATAGATGAGAGCTTCTTCCCTCGCTCGCGAGACGGCAACGTAGGCCATTCTGTCGTTGAGCAGACGGAATGATTCGCGCGTGTCGGCATTGATCAGCACTCGGTCTACTGTTAGCCCCTGAGAAGAGTGGCTCGTGACGGCGTAGCCGTGATCGATGTGCCGAAACTGCTGAGGGTCAAAAGAAACTTCGCGTCCACTGTCCAGGGCAACGTGCAAGTGCTCTGGTTCGATCTTCGAGATGGAACCTAATTCGCCGTTGACTATTCGTTTCTCCGTAAAGGGAGCGCGAAACTGAATGCGATCACCTTCGGCGAATGAACGCTCTGCTTGGCTGTAAACACTGACGCCGGAAAGGCGCGTGGGGTCGTAGGTGAGGGTACGGCCGTTGGCAAAACGAACCGTGAGCTCGTTTCGCTCGTGGTTAACGCCGATGACGCTGGCGTAATCGCCCGGCTTCACTTTGTAGACCTTGCTGGCGCGGTTGTAGCGAATGATGTCTTCCTCTGGTCGGTAGGCGTTGGCGAAGGTACGTACGGCGCCGGTCATGTCCTGGCGATTGACATAGACGTTCATCTGATGGTCATCGCGGCTCACTTTTCCTTCGTGCTGTAGTTGCTGGTGTATGAGTGAATTCAGTT
The DNA here is from genome assembly GCA_035278765.1 of Pyrinomonadaceae bacterium. GTDB lineage: Bacteria > Acidobacteriota > Blastocatellia > Pyrinomonadales > Pyrinomonadaceae > PSRF01. Next base: position 13,593 of record DATEIS010000196.1, read on the forward strand.
GTGCACGTTCGCGGTTGGCTGGCGAGATAACGAGAGTGTTGGTGGGATCCTTCGAGTAGTCCTGAGCAATTGTCTTGAGGCGTTTTCGCTCATCAGTGATTTGGATCACCTTGCCGCGGCTCTCCAGTTCAGTCACCGCTTCTTGAACCTGCCGCACTGATAATTTCGCCACAGTCTGTTTCAGTTCGGGATTTCGCTGCCGGACGATCTCGTTCAGTTCGGCGGTGGTCATGCCGTGCTTTTGCAGTTGCTCAAAGGGACTGCCGGCTTCGACTGCCTGAGGCTGCCGGACGTCACCAACTAAGAGCACTTTGTCTTCAGCCTCGAGGCGACCGAAGAATTTGCGTAGCTGTTTGGTGCTTGCTAATGAACTTTCATCGAGCACGAAGAGTTGTTTTGAGGTTGTGGGCTCCTGTCGCCGGCGCAGGAACTTCTGGAGCGTTTCTGTCTCAATTCCGCTTTCACCAAGCTGTTTGGCCGCGCGCGTTGTCGGCGCACAGCCACGGACCTGGTAGCCCTCTTTCTCGGCGGCGTCTCTCAACACAGAAAGCACAGTTGTTTTGCCGGTGCCCGCGCCGCCCTGCAGGCCAAGGATCTGATCTTCGCTGGAAAGGATTGTTTCAAGTGCTGATTGCTGATTCTCATTGAGTTTTAGTTGGTGGTTTTGGGCGCTGTTAGCAACAACATCCTCGACGCGCGAAGCGCGCACGACCGCGGGAGAAGAACCCCTCCCAGCGATCACGGTCTGTATGTTTTCCTGTTCCATCTTCAACATGCGTTGCGTTGTCGCTTCCGGTAAGCGGTGGTCACGAATGATGTCGATGAACTCACCGCGTTCCTGACGCCGGCGCATTTCACTAATGACAGCCTCGTGCGTCGTTAGCCCCAGATTGCGGCGCAGCGCGTCAGTCATGACTTGTCGCATGTCAACCACCGCTTCACGCTCGACCGCATTGTCGCGAGCAAAGGTGACCGCTTCCTGAGCCCGGGTTTCGATCTCGTCCTGGGCCAACTGAAGCGAACCGCGTTCCTGAGCCTGGCCTACCAACCAGCGCGCCTGGTTGCCGTGTTTTGCGTCCATCGATAAGGCACGCTGTCTCATCTCGGCGCGGTCGTATCGTTTGCTGGCGCGATCGTTATGGGCGGCAGCTTGTTTCAGCCTGGCGTTTTCGGAAACAGTATTCCCCTCGCGCTCAAGCCGCTCTTTGATCTGTTCGGCTTCTTTGAGTACTTCCTCACGACGCGGACTGCTCTCCTGCAGATATGCCTCGCTGAATCCTTTAATCTCCGGTGCGCCGGTGCGTGGATCTACTTCAATTTCGTAACCGAGTCCCTGCAGCTTCTCGGCTAAGTGAGCACGGTAGATCGCGGTCGCGTATTTCTGGCTGCGATACAACTCGAGCGGTTGCACTGAGCGCACTTTTCCTGCTTCGGTCTCCGTCATGTTGAAGACCACAACGTGTGTGTGAAGTTGCGGCGCCGCGTAGCCGTTGGCGCGGTCCGGTCGTGAGGATGTGTGCTCGAATTGAGCGGCTACCATCTTGCCAGTAGTGATCGAGGGCTTGTCGCCGCCGCCACGCGCCTGCAGATATTCTTCGAATCCTTTCAGTGCTTCGTTGACGCTCTCGCGGTGGGCGTCCCTGACGCGCTCGTCGTCGCCGACGAGCGCGGCTAACGAAACGCTTTTCGGCGCGCTGATGGTTGCGTCCCATCCGGCACGATGTTCACTGGTGACTATCTTCTCGCCGAACTCATTAACCGTTTCGCGCGCCTTCACGGCCTGTACCAGTTGTTCGCCCGTGTGGGGATCCTGACCGGCAACCAGCCGTTCGTACTGTTCGCTCGTTACTTCACCTTTGAGGTTCCACTCGTCGGCGAGACGACCACTCCAGCGGCCCTTAACCTCACCCGCTTCGCTGTAATAGTTGTCTTTCGAGTTGGTGAACTCCTGCTGGTAGTAGTCCAGCGCCTGCCCTGCTGAAATCGCTCTGCTCATTGTCATCATGGTCCATAGCCTCAGAACCGCGTGTCGAGCAGGTCTGCATCCTGGGGAGCGATTTCAAGCTCATCGACTTGCTCGTGTCCGTTTGCTTTGGCCGGCGGGTGCGCTGGTAGCGGTTGCCGTGGTTCGCCGACCTGCCGGGGCTGACGCGGCATAAAAGCGGCAGCCCGCTTCGGGCGCTTGATCGGCTCAATGCGAAACGGCACTACCGCGTCTCCATACTTCCAGTAGAAATGCAGATTTGGTAAGGCCATGATCTACTCCTTGCTGACTACTGAGTTGTGCTCGATGCCGGGCGCGTAGTTGAGTGAGTCTCGACCGTAAGCCTGGACCGACGCGGTCGTGGAGACACGCGGTCGCTCGATCTCCTGCTGCCCGATCATGTCCGACACCCAACGCGCGGAGTCTGACTCGTTGATACGGCCGAAACTCTTCGTGTGTGAGGCAGCGAGCATGGTGGCTGAGATGCGCTCGTAGGACTGCTCGATCTGCGTCTTATTCTGCGTGCCAAGGACGATCTTGACGCGGTACTTGCGACCTTCGACGAGGGCCGTTTCCAGGGCCGGTAATCGCTTCAGCGAGTGCGCTTCATCGATCATGACCCAGCAGGGACGCTGTCCTGAGGTGGTCAAGCTCGTTCCCATCAGTTTGCCGAAGAGAATATTGAACCAGGCGGCGTGTGTTCTCCTGAGCGCTTCCCTCGTGCTTTGCGTCGAGGTGATGAAGATGCAGCGGCGGCGCCGTTGCGCCCACTCGCGGAACGTAAACCGGCGCCCGTCGCATTGCTCAACCGTAGGTAACAGTTTTAAGGAAGCGCCTATTTCCGAGAGGGTGGCGAGCACTCCGGCGCGTTGCGCTTTGGCGGCTCTATCGATCAGGTGCGCGTGTTCTGTACCGGCGACACAGGCGTCAATCAGCTCCTCGTCAGTGAGCATTTGCACCAGCCGTTCCGGTGAGGGCTTGAACCCCAGCAGGTGAGCGAAGATGCTGCGTGCGGCCTTGTTAAAAAACTGCGTCGTGGGCGAGGAGTGGGGATGATCCGGAAAGAAACTCTCGGCGATGAAATAGCGCTCCGGGGCGCTCGTTTCGTCGGTAACATTCTCGATCTCATCGACCGGATTCCAGTAGGGGCAGCGCGCATCAAGCGGGTTCAGGATGATGTCGGTCTCGGGATCGTAATGCTGCTCCAGAAACTCGCCGACCGGGTCGTAAATGACGATTGCCTCAAACTGTTTGCGGCTCGCAATCTCGTCGATCAGTTGGTGCATGATCTGGCTCTTGCCGGTGCCGGGATCGCCGAGTAAGAGCAGCCCTTCGTTCTCTTCTTCCCGGGGCACGGTCAACGTGTAGGAGCGCTGCTTGAAACCGAAATAGTCTTGCGCTCGGGCGCGTAGATTCATCCCCGGCGGATAGACCGTGAGGGCGTAGCCGGTGTGTTTCCGGTGCTCTCGGCGGTATTGTCTGGGTGAGAGCTCGCGAGTGCCGCGCAGGGGCTGGCCGGCGACGTA
>DATEIS010000197.1:0-16644 GCA_035278765.1 Pyrinomonadaceae bacterium
TTCCGCAAGGTACGGGCTGCCGTCGATGCGAAAAATCTCGTGAAACCAAACCGCCGGCTCGCGGTCGGTGTACGGCCGCTGCCACGAATCCCACGGCAGATGCGTCTGCGTCTTCCCCTGCGCAAACCCCCAATTGATCATCCCGACATTGTGCACCTTTGCGACCGGCAACGACCCAAAGAAGAAACTGCCATTCCCACGCGCCATGTACTCGGTGCAAATCAACGGACGGTTATACCGCTTCAGCCAGTTGATCCGTTTCTCAAGCTCCGTCGGCGCGTCGTAGTTGTGAAACGTAACGACGTCCGAGAGTTCAATCTGCAATCGATCCATCGGCGTCATCTTTTCCGGCGTGGACCAGTCGCCTTTCCAGACGCCGCAAGTCAATGGCTGCTCGGGGTTTGCCGAACGCGCCCACGCAAATGTCTGCGGCAGCAGCGCGAGCACGAGTTCGACTTTATTCTTCGGTTCGAGTTGGCCGTAACTCCCACCGTTCTCATTGTCTGGCTCATTCCAGATGTCCCACGCGAGAATCCGTTGGTCTTTCGCAAACGCGCCCACGACACCTTTCACGTACGCTTCGAGCTTCGGATACTCGGCAGGATTTTGCAGCGTGGTGCGATTTGGACTCTGCATCCAACCCGAGTTGTGCACTCCGGGTTTCGGCGCGCGTTGTTTACCGAGCTTCGCATCCGGATCCCAAACCGAATCGAAGAGCACGAACATCGGTTTGATCTTGTGCCGCGCGGCAATGGTCAGAAACTGATCGATGCGACGCTTGAAACCTTCGGCGTCCTGTTGCCACAACAGATCGTGAAGGAATACGCGCATCGTATTCATTCCCAAACTCTCAGCCCACCCGAGTTCCTGATCGATTCGCTTCGGATCGAAAGAGTCAGCCTGCCACATCTCGAGTTGGTTAATCGCGCTTGAAGGGTTGTAGTTGCTGCCGAGCAGCCACGGCTGTTTCGCGTACCAGTCGCGTGCCTGTTGTTCCGTCCACTTTTGCTGCCCAAACGCCGCGAACGCCAGGAGTAGAATGATACTGAGTACTTGAATCGCTCTTCGCAGTGACAACATTACGATCCTTTCTTATCCACAGATTACGCAGATTATTCGTTTCCGATGATTCTCACGCCGTAGAAGCCGCCGGCCATGTTGCCGGGCTGGCCCGAGAAACGAATGGTGACTTTGTTTTTGCCGCGCGTGACGTTTGCGGGGATTGCGTACGTTACATCGAAGAACTCGCCGGGTTTGTCATTCTGGAGTGATTGAGTTGCGATCTTGATTCCGTCCACGAGAATGTCGAAGGTGCGTGGTCCAGTTTCGCCGCCCCAGTAAGTAGCTACGAGAGACACCGGCGCATCAGGAGGCACCTTCAGATCGAACGACAACCAGCCACCTTCGCGCGCGTGCCGCCACTTGCGACCTGCATTCTCACCGGTGTCCTGCAGCGTGCCTTGCAGGTTGTGTTCGCTTTCGTGCTTCGTGTCTCCTGGTTGCACGAAGTCGATGGTCAACGCTTCTAACTTGCGTACGCGTTCCATCTCTTTCTTGTAATTGGCCTCGCGCTCAACCCACTGCTGTTCATTCAACAGATCCCAATAGACCGCATAACGCCGGTGATGCATTCGGTAAAACGGATAGAGCGTGAACTCGTTTGGTTTACCCGCACTCGCCGTTTGAAAGGTGATTGATCCTGTCGCAGGTTTGATCCAATCAGAGATCGGTCGATCGCCGGTTATGATGGCGGGAACGAGATTCACAACCTTTTCTTCGTCTTCAGCACCGAGTTCTCCAGCCAGCACTGTTGGACCATAAAGAATTGCCACGCGGCGCGGGTTGTCAGGCATCGGTTCCAGCCTGAGCGACATTGGAATCGTCAGCTCAACACGATCGCCGGTCTTCCAGGTTCTCTTAATTTCGATAAAGCTGCCCGGTTTCGCCGCAACTGTTTCCGGGCGGCCGTTGACCGCAACGCTGACGTTGTTGGCCCATCCCGGATAGCGGAGACTCAAGGAAAAATTCGCCGGCTTTTGCGCTTTAACCGTGAAATTTACTTTGTCACTTTCGGGATAACGAGTTTCCTGCCGCAGCGACAACCCTTTCTCGCGCCAGTTGAGCTCCGAGGGAATGAAGAGATTGACCCAAAGACTGTCGTCGTTGTGAAAGTAAATAGCCTCGCCGTACTTTGCATGGTTTTCCATGCCCGTGCCGACACAACACCAGAAATCGTCGAACGGTTTTGAATAGAGCTTCTTCGAACCGGCTTTCATCGGCACGTAATAACAGACCATGCCATCGTTGGGATCCTGCGAGGCGAGGATGTGGTTATAAAGCGCGCGCTCGTAATAGTCGGCGTACTCAGCCGACGCCTGCCACTCGAAAAGGTGACGGGTCAGCTTGAGCATGTTGTAAGTGTTGCAGGTTTCGGACGTGTTTGGACTGAGCCGGTCACTGAGTTTGTCAGGTGGTCCAAAGCGTTCGCCATCACTGTTGCCGCCGTTCACATAGGAATGATGACGGACCACGCGCTGCCAGAAAAACTCCGCCGCCGTTTTGTCGCCCGCATCGAGCGTTAGTTCGTAACGGCGTGCGAGTCCGATCAGTTTTGGAATCTGTGTGTTTGCATGCAGTCCCTGCAAACGATCTTCGCGGCTCTCTAGTGGCTCAAGCACGGCTTTGTGATGGAAACGTCGCGAGAGTTGCAGATATTTTTCGTTGCCGGTTCGAGCGTAGAGTTCGGCCAGCACTTCGTTCATGCCGCCGTGTTCACAACCAAGCATGCGTTGAAACTGCTCGTCATTGAGCTTTGCGACGGTTGTGCCGGCCCAATCACCGAGTTTGACTGCGACGCCGAGAGCGCGTGTGCTCTGAAGATAACGATGAGCGTCGAGTAGTCCCGCGAAAAGCTTGTGCAACGTGTACCACGGCACCCAGCCGCCGTTGAGATCGAATGGTTTGACGCGAATGTCACCGGCAGAGACTTCCTGAAAGATCTTCTTACCGTTTGGAATGGCGGCGACGTAACCGTTGCCGTTGGCGCGCTGGCACTCTTCGAGCTCGGCGATGATGTAGTTGACTCGTTCGCGAAAGCGGGCATCGCCGGTGGCGGCAAACATGAGCGCACAGGCAGATAGATAATGGCCGAGTGAGTGACCCGCGATGGTCATCGACTCCCAACCACCGTAAGCTTCGGCTTTTGGTTTAAGACCGGCTTCCTTTCTAAAGCCACTCAATAATCGATCTGCATCGAGGCGTAGCAGGTACTCCACATCCTTCATCATCGCGTGCTTGAATGGTCCATCGAGCAGCCGAACGTCGTCGAGACGAAACTCCTCCGCCTCGCGCTGGACGCGATCGCGCACTGGTGTTTGCGCAACAAGGAAGACTGGCCACAAAAAGGCACAAAAAGCACAAAATAACTTCAAAATCCACGAAAGTTGTTTTGAAAACCTTTTGTGCTTTTTGTGCCTTTTTGTGGCCATTTTTTATCTCGCTCCGAGCAGGATATCGATCGTCAGTTGATCCAGACGTTCGTAATTCAAACCACGCGATGCCAGACCGGCGCGATCGAAGTTCGCCGAAAGTAATTCAGTCGCATGTTGCGACGAGAACTTTGGACCACGCCCGCCGCCATCCGTTTCAGCAATCTCCGCCAGCAGCGCTTTGATCTCCGGATCGTTGTTCCACTGCTCACCCTTCGCCTTCAGAATCAAATAAGTTCGCATGCATCCGCGCGCAAATTCCTTCACGCCGGCATAGTCCTCAGTGCGATAAGCGTGAGCATCGAAATGGCGCGGCCCCGGGTAGCCGACGTCTTCCAAAAACTTCACCAGCCAGAATGCTGCCTTCGGATTCGCCGAACCAAAACGCAGATCCTGATCGTAACGGCCCGGTATCTGATCGTTGAGATCGATGTGAAAGAGCTTGCCCGCTTCCCACGCTTGCGCCACCGAATGAGTCATGTTCAGTCCGGCCATGTGCTCGTGAGCCACCTCGGGATTTACGCCAACCATCTCCGGATGATCGAGTGTTGCGATCAGTCCGAGGTAAGCGCCGGTCGTTGGCATGTAGATATCCGCACGCGGCTCGTTTGGCTTTGCTTCGAGCGCAATCACGTAGTCGTATTTCTTGTCGAGCGAGTACTCGCAAAGATAGTTGAGCGCATCACGCAGTCGCTTGACGGCCTCGTCAGCGCGGCGACAACCGTCAGTTTCAACTCCCTCACGTCCACCCCAAAGAACGAAGGTTTTTGCACCACATTCAGCACCGAGATCCATCGCGCGCATCGTCTTTTGCAAAGCGTAATCACGGACTCCCTTTTCGTTAGCCGTAAACGCTCCGTCGCGAAAGACAGCATCGTAAAACAGGTTAACCGTCGCCATCGGCACGACGATCCCATTCTCCTCGCAAGCTCGACGAAACTCCTTGACGATCTGGTCGCGTTGTTGTGGTGAAGCGTCGATGGGAACGAGATCGTTATCGTGAAAGTTGACGCCATACGCCCCAATCTCGCCGAGCATCCGCACTGCCTCGACCGGCGTTAGTGTCGGACGAACAGCATCGCCGAACGGATCGCGTCCGCGATTCCCAACCGTCCAGAGCCCAAACGTGAATTTGTGCTCGGGCCGCGGCGTGTAATCTCCCTTTGTCATGTCAAAATCCTTTCTTTGTGTGCCACTCCCACGCGGTCCTGATAATCGTCGCCAGATCTGCCTGTTGTGGTTGCCAGCCGAGAACTGACTGAGCTTTCGAGGAATCAGCGACGAGGTGTGACGGATCGCCCGCACGTCGTCCCTCGATCTCAATCGCGATCTCCTGGCTGGTAACATCGCGCGATGTCTGGATGACTTCCAGGACGGAATAGCCTTGCCCATTACCGAGATTTATCGCGGTCGACGAACCACCGTTGCGTAAATAGTCGAGCGCGAGTGCGTGCGCATCAGCAAGATCGCTGACGTGGATGTAATCACGTACACACGTGCCATCCTGCGTTGGATAATCGTTTCCGAAAACAGTGACGTGATCGATCTCTTTCTGTGCTGCCTTCAATACGAGCGGAATCAGATGAGTCTCAGGATCGTGACGTTCACCACGTTCGGGACTCGCACCTGATGCATTGAAGTAACGCAGCGCAACAAACTTGAGATCGTAAGCGCGGTCGTAGTCGGCGAGGATGCGCTCGACAAAAAGCTTGGACCACCCGTAGGGGTTTGCCGGCAGTTGCGGATGTGTTTCGTCGATCGGAATCTGCTGTGGCTCGCCGTAGGTGGCGCAGGTTGAAGAGAACACGAACCTGCGAACACCTGCCTTTACGAGGGCGCCGAGCAAATTGATACCTTGTGCGACGTTGTTTTCGTAATAAAGAGCCGGATCAGTGACAGATTCGCCAACATACGCAAACGCCGCAAAGTGAACGCACGCATCGATGTCGTGCTCGCGCGCAATACGCGCCACTAATTCGCGATCGCCGATGTTGCCTTCGTAGAAGGGAATCTCTGGCGCAACCGCGTCGCGATAGCCGCGCGATAGATTGTCGAGCACAACAACCTGCTCGCCACGAGCGCGCAGTATCTCTGTCGTAACACTGCCGATGTAACCGGCCCCGCCTGTAATTAGAATTGCCATAATCTTTGCCCTGCTTGTTCTATTGAGTTCGTCGAATTACCAGATGCCCAAACGCCGCGCTGCCCGGAGAAGAACCGCGAAAGATGTAGGGCTCATGACCTGCCATCGCCGTGTAGCGGTGAACGACATCGAGCACCGTTGCTTCAGCATCGCTATTGCCAAGAACCGCAACCGTACCGCCGCTACCACCGCCAGTGATCTTTGCTCCGAAGAGTCCTCCGTCGATTCCATGCAACCGGACAAGTCCAACGAGCAAGTCAGTGCCATGCGAACCCAGCCCACACGTGCCATAGCTGTCATGGGACGCGTACATCATCTCGCCCATCGCCATCTTGTCGCCGAGACTCGATCGAACGGCTTGTTTGTCCAACAACTCCGCAAACTTTTTGACTCTGAAACTTTCATAAATCGCGTGTTCCGTAGGCGCGCGAATCGCGTAACGGCGCTCGCGTTCAACTTTCGTCACCCGGTCGGTGGTTCCGCCGTAGTGCAATAAGAATTCATCGCCAAGTAAACTTTCAGGCACCTTCGCCGCAAACTTTTCTTCATACTCAATCGGCGACAGGTTTGCGAGATAACCACCCCAGCGCGGATCGTCAATCACAACTTGTGCACCGCTCTGCTTCACAGTGAACCCGGCGAGGTCCGCGATGATGCGGTAACCCATGAATGTTCCCGCTCGGACCGATCCGTAATCGCCCGCGCCGACCGAATGGCGGATTCCCGAATCGAGTCCCCACACCGCCAGATCTTCCGGCAACTTGATCGAACCTCGTAATTCCGCCGGTTGACAGACCAGCGAGAGCAGGTGATTCGCTTCTCCACAGACGGCTGTCATCTGGTCCATCACGCCGCACGGTGCTCCGACGACGAGATTCTCAACCTGTTGGCACAACAGCGCGAGCTCTCTTGGTGCGATTTCAATGTCAAACGCCGCGGCAACCGCGCTCATCATTGCAACTTCGAGTGCTGCCGACGAGCTGACGCCTTTGCCTTCAGGTACGCGTGACGAGACGAGTACACGTGCTCCACGATCGAAACGCACGCCGCGTTCGCGACTCAGTACGAGGAACACGCCTGCGATATAAGCCGCCCAATGCCGTGTTCGATCGCTGTTGAAGTATTGCTGCGCTTCGTCGTATTCAATCGGCTCACCGTCACGCTCGAGGGCCGACAACGGCAGCTCGAAATTCAGAACTCTGGTCTCTACCAGGCTGACGATTCTGAGTTGACGCGAGTCATCTTTTTGGAGTGCGACAAAGGTCGCTTCCGAAATTGGCAACTCAAGCACAAGCGAGCCCGAGTAGTCGGCAATACCGCCCATCACATCAAGCCGCCCCGGAGCGCGTGCGATGATTAGCTCCGATCGATTTTCAAAGAGCGTTTCTATCTTGTTGATCGTCTCGATAAAGTTCGAGACATCGTCCAGTCCATGAGTCTCGCCGCTGACGATTTCATAACCTGTCTTCAAGCTTGAGTTCCGAAGTAAAGTTGGACAGGATTTACAAGATCTTTTTCAGGATTAACATGTAAATCCTCTTTTTCTATCCTGTAAATCCTGTCAAAAACTTCTTTTAGAAACCGCGTTTTTTCAATGCTTCGCGCAATGCGGGCTCGATCTCACGTCGAATCGCATCATTTGCGTAACCAACCCACGCAACGTCAGGCTCCACTTTGAGCAAAGCGCGCAATGGAGCACCGTGCTCGTCTGTGACAATGACGCCGGCTTCGCGCGCGATTAACTCCGTGCACACATCGTATGGGTGGCAACAAATGCCCAGCACCAAACCGCGGCGATTCAACACTGACTCAACCAGAGGACGCACGTCCGCCACAAAACGATCGTGGCCCATCATCAACTCGTATAGTTGACCACCCGACGAAAGATATTGATCCTCGAAGCAATGCGCTTTGCCCGGCTCGACCGGACCAAGCGCGCCGCTCACGATCTCTTCATCAATCGCTGCCAGTTCATCACGCGCACCCGGAAAGAAGCGCGCCACCATCGCAAAACCATGACGGATCGTCGTCGCGCGCGATGGACGCGGCGCCAGTGGCTTACGTTCTCCTGTGAGACGATCAAAGCGTTCGCCTTCAACGCCCTTGCCGCGGATGGCCCAGAGCGTGTCGCAAAGATTCTGCTTCAGCACCGGTATTTCTGTCTGCACGGCAAGTTCTATGTCTTGCAGGTTTGTCTCATCACCCCGGTTAGGTGCGATTCCTGTGAGCACCCACGCGCTTCGCTTCTGGTACATCAGCTCGCGGGTGCCATCGATCGGATCGACAATGACACGCCAGACGGCGTCGTTTTCTGAAGCGCCCCGCGGCAAGATCAGTTTGCCGTCTTCGATGCCTTCCGCGATGAGCACCAAAGGTGCAATGCTTGCCACTTCCTGTTCGAACAATTCGACAAGCAGGTGTTCACTAACGCGGTCGATCGCGTAGATCGTGTCGCCCTCGGATTCATCGTCTGAAACCGCAGCGAGTTGTTCCAGTTGCGCCTGTTCGCATTCAGCGACGACGACATCGCGGACTCTTTCATGAATCCGTCGAATTGGACCAAGCAAGCTTGATACGTCGCTCATGACTGCTCCTGCAGCAGGTGCTTGTAGTGCGTGTCTGCCTGGGCGCGCAGTTCCGCGGCTTTTTCTTCCGGTGCAGTGTCGGAAAGAAAGTTGCCACCGCCGATTTCCGGACCGGCAAGGTACTTGAGCAGATTCGGGCGACGCAGCGGCGGATGAAATTCGATATGGAAATGGAAACTCGAGTAGTCGCCGCCGTCAGTCGGCGCCTGATGCAGCGGCATCACGTACGGGAAGGGCATTTGCCAAAGGTTATCAAACTTCACGAGCACTTGCTTCAACAAGGCGGCGAAGTCGCGAAGTTCATCGGCGCTGAGCGTTGCCATACTCGGATGTGTCGCTTTGGGCGCAACAAAGACCTCGTAAGCGTATCGCGCGAAGTAGGGAATGAAAGCAATCGCAGATTCATTCTCGCAGATAATGCGACGACCATCTTCCTTCTCGGCGCGAATCACATCCTGAAAAAGTATGCGACCGGTTTCGGCGAAATGATGTTGACTCGCACGCGCTTCAGTCTCGATCGTCTTGAAGACGAAGTTGGTCGCGTAGATCTGGCAATGCGGGTGTGGATTCGAAACGCCCACCGCTTCGCCTTTATTTTCAAAAATCAGCACGTGGTTGATCTCTTTGCGAGCGCTAAGTTCTCGATATTGATCCTGCCAGACTTCCAACAATTCTTTAATCGCGCCGGGCTCAAGCTCAGCAAGTGCGAGACTGTGATTCGGACTGTAGCAAACCACACGCGCGATTCCTGTCGCCGGTTGATTGCGATAAATGCCCGGTGGTGGTTGCAGCGTCTGCGGCGCTTCAAAACCGACGCAGGGATGATCGTTGTCAAAGACGAAAGTGCTGGTGTAGTTGTCGTTTCGCGCACCGCTGACGCGCGGGTTTCCGGGACAAAGGTAACAATCGGCAACGTATTCGGGTAACGAGCCTTCGTTGTGCTCAATCGTCTCACCGCTCCAGGGACGGTTTTGCCTGTGAGCGGCAATGATTACCCACTCCTCACGTAACGGATGCCAACGCTCTTCCCAGAACATAGACTTACCCTTTATTCGAGCGCGATCTGAAGACGAGTCACCGATGCAGGTGGAAAACGATATGCGATGACTCCGGCACTGGCTGCGACCTGCTCGTTTCGTGGTTGCACGGCGTTCGGGTTATCGAACGAGTTGTGCGCATGAACGTCGGGCATCGCCAACACCTGGGCTCGAACTGCCCCTCCGCGCGCTCCCCGTACTGCGATCTCAGCCTCGCGTGTTTGGCTGAGGTGCGGATTTGTTACCGTCAGCGTCAATTGTTTGCCATTGACCGATGCAGAACCTGACAGACCCCAGAACTCCGCCGGCTTGTCGACGCGCGTGTACTGCACTTCGGGCGCACTGAAGATCGTCCGTACCGCACGCGCATTCATGTGCGGCACAAACATCTCGAACACGTGGAACGTCGGTGTGACGATGAACTTGTCTTCATAGGCCAGGAACAGCGAGTGCAAACAGTTGATTAGCTGCGCAACGTTGCCCATCGCGACCTTGTCTGCATGACGATTGAACGTGTCGAGCGTCAGGCTGGCAAGCAGCGCGTCACGCATGGTCGACTGTTGTCCCAACAGGTGTGTCGCATTGAGCTCGGAGCCAGGTTTGTACCACGCGCCCCATTCATCGACGACCAGCTTGACGTGATGTTGCCGGTCGTACTCGCCCATGATGGTCCAATGCTCGTTGATGAGCGACTCCATGCGATCCGCTTCGCGGAGAAGTTCGTAGTGCTCGGCGTCAGTGAACTTGACGGCATCGCCTTTAGCCTGGAACCAGTCGTTTGTTTTTCCAAAGCCAAGATTCCACGCGTAGTGATGGAGACCAAAGCCGTAGATGCCATTGAACATGTTGCGATTCTTTTCAGCTATTCTCGAAAAGAATCCACGCGTCCAGTTGGTGTCGCCGCCGTTTGATCCGGAAGCGATAAAGCTCAAGTCGACGCCATAACGAGGAACGGCGGCAGTGAAGCGCCTGTATTCAACGGAGTATTCTTCCGGCGTGAAGTTTCCTCCACATCCCCACGATTCATTCCCGATGCCCCAATACTTCACGCGGTATGGATCGCGGCTCGGCGTTTCTCCACTCGCGCGACGTTCGGCGCCCGTGGTCGAACCGGCAGGCGAATTACAGTATTCCATCCACTCGTAGAGTTCCTGTGCTGTGAGCCCGCGCACGTTGGCCGCGAGATAACCTTCAGCGCCTGATAACTGGCAGAAGCGCAGAAACTCGTTAGTGCCGAAGTGATTTGTATCAAACTTCCACGGACCATCGGTGACGCCTTTGGGCCATTCAGGCGCATCGACCCAGAAGTTTGTGCGGCGCGGGCGACGAGCGCGTGGTCCAATACCATCGCGCCAGTCGTAACTGTCGGCGAAACAGCCGCCGGGCCAGCGAATCACGGGAGCCTTGATGCGTTTCAGGTGATCCACGAGAGCGGTGCGGATGCCACCGGTATTTGGGACCTTGGAGTTTTCGCCAACCCAGATACCGTCGTAGACCACGCCACCGAGATGTTCGGCAAAATGACCATAGATGTTGGGATTGATCGTCCCAATCTCTTCGCCGAGCAGGATCTCGATACGCGAATCAGCGGCGACTGACGAGTGCGCCAAAGCACCAGCCCGTTCCACCAAAACACCGGCGCTAATCGCAGCAGCCCCACGTAGAAAGTTTCGTCTTTTCAAGTCAGTCATCCTTTTGCCACGGATAACACGGATTACACAGATCAATCCGTGTGATCCGTGTAAATCTGTGGCCAAGTTATACCTTCGATTAAAAACGCACGTTGCTTAATTTCTTGACCACTGCTCGCAGTTCCTCGTCCTCGCGTTTCTTCTCTGCGTCGCTGAGCCGCTTGAAGGTTGCCATCGCGGACTGTGCGTCAGCAGTTCGTTTGAGCCGGCCATACGCGAGGCCGAGTTGGTAATAACCTTCGGAAACGTTCGGATCGAGCTTCACAACCTGCTCAAACTCCACGGCAGCTTCGGACCATCGTTGAGCACGCATGAAGAGCTTTCCAAGTGAAAGACGCGACGGCGTGAACGCCGGATCCATCGTCACTGCTTGCCGCAGATGTGTCTCAACGATCTTCGCGTCGCCATTTTGCTTCAACATCGCATCGGCAATCAGGTGATGGGCCACCGCGAGTTTCGAATCTGCTCGCAAAGCATTTTCGTACAGCGTGATCGCTTCACCGTAGGCCCCCATTCGCGAACGAATCAATCCGAGATAGGCAAACGCAGGCGCAAATTTCGGATCCAGATCGATAGCTTTCCGTAGCGCCCGCTCAGCCTCTTCATTCTTATTGTGCCTGAAGTTGGCAAAGCCGAGTGCGAACCACAAACGCGACGACGACGGAAACTCCTTGAGTGCTTCCTCGAGCCGAATAACAGCGGCGCCGGGCGCGCTCGAATTGGTCAATAAAACTGCATACGCGAAACGATACTTCTCGGATTTAGGATCGCGCTCAATGGCCAGCCGCATAGCGGGGATCGCATTTTCAATGTGACCGCTTTGCTCGTAGACGTCTGCGAGCAGCGCGTAAACGGGAGCCGGATCATTTCCGCGTGACACCGCCGCTTCAAGCGTACGACCTGCGGCAGCGATATTCTTGCGCGCGAGATACACGCGCGCCAAACGAACGACCGAGTCAGTATCGCCTGGGTTGAGATTGACTACCGCAGTCAACTCGTCTTCAGCTTCCTTTAACAATCCGGCTTCAAACAGTGCCGCGCCTAGTTCCGCGCGGGCAACACCGGTCTGCGATGATGGGTCAAGAGCGTAACGCTCGTAATAAGTTGACGCCGCGGGATAATCCTTGAGACGCAACGCGATCACAGTTAGTGCACGCGCGATTTCGACATCCGGCTTGATCGTTAACGCGCGCTTGAACAACTCTGCAGACGCGCGCAGTTCATCAGCGGCGAAACGAATCTGTGCGAGATTCACCAAAGCGTTTGGCTGATTCGGATCGAGCTTGAGCGACTTCTCGAATTCGACCGCGGCGAGACTCGATCTTCCGGTGCGCATCAGGATCGCGCCATAGTTGTTTCTCGCTGATGCGCGATTGGGTTCTGCTCTAACTGCGGCTGCGAAATGTTGCTCGGCCTCTTTCAAATTGCCGGCCTGGTCCGCGATGATGCCGAGATATGTATGAGCAGTGACTTCGTCTTTCTTGAGACTGAGAGCTTTCTCAAACGCATTGCGCGCTGCGGTAACATCACCACGATCAAACGCAGCCAGTCCTTCATCAACAAACTGCTTCTCCTGCTGCGCTCTTGCCACAAAAAAGCACATAAAGCACAAAAAGATCGCTTTGATTATCTGTCCCTTTTGTGCTTTTTGTGCCTTATTGTGGCTCAGAAGACGAACCTCCCACCGACTTGAATTCGCCGCGGCTGGAAGATGTCGGCATTGCGGGCAGAAATGCCGAAGTTCACGTCGTCAACGTTGACGTTTGGTAATCCGAAGCGCCCGCGATTGAAGAGATTAAAGAATTCAGCACGTATTTCAAGGTAAGTGGTTTCAGTAATCTTAGTCTTCTTCATGATACTGAAATCTTCAGTGAAGAAGGGTTGCGCACGCAGATCGGCGTAAGTCGGCGCCGCGTTGCCGAAGAATCGCTGCGGATCGGAATAGAAAGCGATGTAAGCTGGATTCACTGTTGCGCCATTGTCGAGCGAGAAGGGAGGCGCATTGCGGAAATCCAACGGACGTGAAAACGCTGCCGGATTGAGATAACGATAGTTCACACCGCCGGCAGGGGTGTCGGTATAGAACGGCTGCCCCGTGACGTTGGGTCGCAAGTTGCCGAGATAACCAGCAAGTTGCAGGAAGTCTCGCTGTCCACCGGCGAGAAACGGCGTCACAGCCGGGCCACTCCGATAGCGATGAATTCCAGTGAACTGGAAGCCACCGACAATACGGTCCATCAGACCGGGTCGATTCAAATAACGCCTGCCTTTACCAAACGGCAACTCGATGATGTAGTTGAAGACAAGCGAGTGCGGCGGAATACTCGGCGAAACAGAACGCAACGGCCGGCGATCAAACGGATTCTGAATCACTCCATTCAATGGTGAATCGCCGAAGATGTCTTCACCTGCGTCCGTGATCAACTTAGCAAACGTGTACGAGAGTCCCCCCTGGATTCCGTTAGCGAAGCGGCGCGTTAGATCGACCTTGCCCGCGTTGTAAGAACTCTGCCCCTGACTTTCAAGTCGATTGTTGATGATGCCGTACTGTGGAAATGCTCTGAGCGATTGCGCCACAGTGCCGGCGAATGCTCCGCCCTGATTAGCGAAGCCTGGATAAACAGCATCAGGATTCGCGGCCAACGGAACTCCGACACCGGCCGCAAACTGTCGCTCAAGCAGCGTTACCGCGGAGAGTTGCTTTGTCAACAATGGCAAGCCGAGCCTGAGCGCGTTCAGCGGTACTTTGTTTATGGGATCGAAGTTTGAACGCAAGCGCGTGCCTTTGCTGCCGATGTAGCTGACCTGGACAGCGAACTGATATGGCAATTGACGCTGTATGTCGAGACTGTATTGTGCAGTGCGACCGGTTTTGAAATTCTTGTCGAAATAATCCAGATCGGTGCGGTCGAGTTGGCCCACCGCTTGATCATTCGGATTGGCTAGCGGTACCGATGGATAATTCTCGAGCGTGATAAACGCGTCGAGACCACCATTGATGTTTACGGCGCCAGGGCTGTAGCCGAGGAAGCCTGTGTTACCGAAGTCGTTATAGACGACAGGCGCGTAATAGATCCCATATCCACCGCGAACGACGGTTTTGTCGTTAAACGAATATGCGAAACCGACGCGTGGTCCAAAATTAGTTTTGTCAGGATTGACGAGTCCGAAGTTGGCCGCCTGAAGTCCGCCCTGGCCGATTGCTCCAACGATGGCACCGCGTCGTCCACCTGCCGCCGGGTTCGCCGTATCGGGATCAAAGCCACGCAGGAAACCGCGCGCCTCTTCGCGCGGACGGCCATAGTCATATCTGACACCGAGGTTCACCGTCAGTTTCGGCGTAACCTTGATGTCGTCCTGTGCAAAGAACGCATGTGAAAAGAATCGCAGTGCCGGATCAATCGTTTGGTTACTGTTGAAGGAAAACTCAGGTCTGCCTGTGATCAGGCTGGCGATGGGCCAACCCTGGTTGAAATCGTTTGTGTTGGCGGTTTGATTGCTGCGGAAGTTGAAGTTGCCGCCGATGTCAAAGTGCGCGGCATTGTTCAACTGCTGTATGCGCACTTCGCCGCCAAATTTCCACGTGTGCTTGCCTTTTAGGAGAGTTGCAACGTCACTGAGGTGCACCGAGTTATCGCGCACGCGGTTGTCAAAGAAAGTCGAACCGCCGGGTTGGTATGCGCGCGGGTCGGTCGAGGTGACAGCGTCACCGTATCCGGGAAATCCAATCAGCGGCAGGCCGAAGTTCTGTGTTGCGTTCGGGCTCAGTCCGAGTGTGCTCGCCGGAATGCCGCGCGAGAAGTTTCGGTTTTGAACGTCGGAACGCGAGAAGCCGGCGTTGAAGTGGTTAATGAAAGATGGCGTCAGAGTCCAGTCGTGTTGCAGGCGCGCGTAGTACGATTTGAAGACCTGGTTCCAAACTCCCTGCGCAACGAAAGGCTCGGGGAACCGCGGGAATCCGCCTTTTACGCTTGGCAGTTTTCGAAATGTGTAACTGAAGTTAAGCGTTTGGCGATCCGTCAGGTTGTGCGTGAACTTAGTTACGTAGTAGTTCGTCTCTGCGGTCGCATTTGTCGAAGCGACGAAGTTGCGAAACACGCCGGCCTGGGTTGGGGCGGGAAACAGGTTCACGAAGTTTCGACCGATTGCTGAGAGACGTGCACCATTCAGATATTGATCCAACCGGTTACCGGGGATTGCTGTGCGACCATTTGGGCTGAAGTTTGGCCGCTCCGGATCGGGTTGAAACGGCAATTCACTCGGATCGAAGATTTGGACCGGACCGTTGAAGAAATTAAGCACGGTCGGGTCAGTCAACAGTTCGCCGAAATCACCCTGGCGCATCCGCAATGTCGGCACAGTTAACTGAACCGTTTCAGACTGCGACGTTCGATAGCCGCCGTAGTTGAAAAAGAAAAACGTCTTGTTCTTGCCGCTCCAGTGTGTTGGACCACCCTCGCCGAAGTGCGGCAGAATCAGTGGACCACCCACACTAAAACCATAATCAAACTGGCGGTCGAGTGGCTTATCGAGGTCGAGGAGCCGATTGCGATCGATGTTTGCGTTTAGCGCGTCGTTGATGTGGAAGAGATACGCTTCGCCGTGGAAATCGTTACTGCCGGTCTTGATGGTGAAGTTGACGACACCACCTGAAGAGTTTCCAAACTCGGCTGAGTAGCTGCTGGTCGAAAGCGTAAATTCCTGAAATGCGTTCGGGCCTGGCGCGACTTCTGAGAAGAACGTGCCGTTCTCGCCGCGTCGCGTTTGCGCGCCGTCGATCAAAATGTCCGCGCCCAAGCCCTGACCGCCGTTGATGCGGAAGTTGGTGGCGTTCGTGCCGGTGCTGCCGGAGGTCGAGCCTGTTGCTGTGCGATCGTTTGAGACCACGCTGCTGTCGAGGAAGATGAATGACAACGGCGAGCGACCGCCGCTTTCCGCCGCGACGAGTAGTGGTAATTCACGCACTTGCCGTTCACTAACATTGAGCTGTGACGCCGGGTTTTCGGTTTGCAGTACAGGAGTAGCGTCACCAGATACTGTAACGGTGTTGACCATTTCTCCGACTTCAAGTGTGACGTCGACAGTGCGGATCACTTGCACCGCGACTTTGATGTTTTCGACGTTAGCGGTTTTGAAACCGGTCGCCTCGACTTTGATCGTGTAAATCACGGCGGGCAATTGTGGGATGGTGTAATTGCCTTCGCCATTTGTTTTTGCTTCGCGAGTCTCACCGGTTTCTACATTTAGTGCCGTCACCTTTGCATCGGCGACGACGGCGCCGGCCTGATCAGTAACTCTTCCGGTTACACCGCCGCGATCGCTTTGGGCGAAGACGGGTGAAACACCGACGAGCGTGAGTAATAAAAGTGCAGCGATAGCAAAGTTAGAAATTTTCATTCCGACCTCCCCCGAGACTAGGACGCAAGCAGAAAAATTGGATTTGAAGGCACCGGCGCGAACCCGATCAGCTCATTGATTACCTGGGCCAGCGACTGATCGGTCGTGTGTAAAACTTCCTAAATCGATTGCGCGGTGTGCTCATTTAGCCTATAAATGAGCATAAAGTCAAGAGTTTTCTCGTAAAATGTGGCAAATTTCACAGGTGGGAGAACCACGCTCTGCGGAACGTACTGTGGGGCGGCCCTCCGTGGCAAAGACAGCACCTACAACATTCGTGTCGGTCGCGCGCGCAGCCTCACT